>JBKQTH010000110.1:0-8750 GCA_052143275.1 Ktedonobacterales bacterium
CCGAGTCGCAGATTCACCGGATCCCTACCGAGCTGGAGGATCCAGAGCTGGTGGCCGTCCGGTATGAGGAAGAGCTACGGGCGGCTTTTCAGCTTTCGTCCGGTCAGTTACCCCGATTTGATATGATATTTCTAGGCATGGGGCCGGACGGGCACACCGCTTCGCTCTTCCCCCATACCACGGCGCTCGGGGTGACCGACCGACTGGTGACGGCGAATTTCGTTCCCAAGCTTGCCACGTATCGAATTACGCTCTCCGCTCCAGTCATCAACAACGCGGCTGCGGTCGCCTTTCTGGTGGCGGGCTCGGATAAGGCCACGGCTCTGGCGGCGGTGCTGGACGGCCCGTCCAATCCCGAGGAGTTTCCGGCGCAGCTGATTGCTCCGGTGAATGGCGACCTGTACTGGTTTGTGGACCAGGAGGCGGCGGCGCAACTAAGCCTGCAGCGCCGGGCCGGCGAGTCATGATAAGCGACAAGGAGCAGAGTACTATGGCGCTGGTGGTTCCCTCGGTACTGTCGGCCGATATAGGCCGGCTGGCGGAGCAGGTACAGGCCGCGGAGGCGGGAGGCGCTGATCGCCTCCAGATCGATATCATGGATGGTCAGTTTGTCACCAACCTCACCTTTGGGCCACTGGTGGTGGAGGCAGTCCGTAAGAATTGCCGGCTTCCACTGGAGATTCACCTCATGGTCGTAGAGCCGGAGCGCCATCTGGCGGATTTTGCCGGCGCCGGCGGAGATCTCCTCATCGTGCATCAGGAAGTCTCGCCTCATCTTCATCGCACCATCGAGCAGATCAGACGGCTGGGGAAGAAGGCGGGGGTTGCCATCAATCCAGCGACTCCACTCGCGGTACTCCAGGAGATTCTGGGTGACGTCGACCAGGTGCTCTGCATGACAGTGGATCCCGGTTTCGGAGGGCAGTCTTTCATCTCCAGCATGCTCCCCAAAATCGAGCGACTGCGCTCCATGATCGGCCAGCACCAGGCCGTCTGCGATCTGGAAGTGGATGGTGGAATCCAGAGCGAAACCGCGGCCGAGGCGGTGCGAGCAGGGGCAAATGTCCTGGTGGCGGGCTCGTCGACCTTTGGAGCTCCGGATGGTGTGGCAGCCGGTATTGCCCGTCTGCGCGCCGCTATCGGCTAGAACGGGGCTCGGGACGGGAGTAGCCAAGTCCCATCCAGCTAGCTCGATTGCCCGGTATCCTGGTATAATAGCTGAAATCTCCACAAAGATTAGCGACAAGACCCTGGGATAATCGACTTAATCGTGCCGGCGGACGGGCAGACTCGGGAGGGACGTAATTTGGCAGTTATCAGCAATAGCGGCAGCATCGGAGCCCGTTCGACTGGTGGGCTTGGCAGCCTGTCAAGCGCGGACGTAGAGGTCAACGAGTCGCTCAATGAGCTGCACGAAGCCGGCAAGCGCGAAGTTGAGATGTACATACGCACCTATCAGACGCTGCTGCGCAGCTCTGGCGAAGTAGGGCTGAAGGCGCTGGTGCAGGCGCACTATAACATCGATTCGGTGCTTCACCCCGAGGCCCGCTCCAGTACACCCGACATGTCGGCGTTTATCTACGCGGTGCTGCGAGTTCCCGCCGCCATTCTGCAGTGTTCCCGTGTGCTGCTGGGCCAGTCGGAAGACGTCTTTGTTCAGCAGGGATTCCAGGTAGAGCAGTGGCAGGCAGTAACCGCCTCGGCGCGGCGACGTAAGTGGTTTTTCGACGGCAAGAATACCCTGGCCGCCTTTATCGCCAGCGTCAGCGATACCGACGACATCGTACCCACACTGGTGGCGCTACAGATCGAATGGAACAAGTTTCACTGGCTGTTAAACTCCGATCCAACCACCATGCAGCTGCTGGAGAGCCGGGTCGATCGCTCGTCTCCAGTCTATGCCGAGATCACCAAGGTGGTACGCGAGCGGCTGCAGGTCTCCCCGGAGGACTGGCGCCGGCTCGAGGTCATGTGGGGTGATACCATCTGGACGAATCTGTTGGCCATCGGCAAGGAGCGCAAGAATTTCACCCTGCGCATGCTGGGCGGCTCCCATGTTGGATTTGTCCGGGCCACCCGTAAATGGTGGGGACCGGTAAGCAAGCTACTGGATGACCTGCGACTGGGCCGCCGTTCGGTCTACTTCGTCTCCAGCAACACCCACTGCCTCGCCAATCTGCTTTCCGGCTCCGTGCTGCGCCGCGAAGACGAACTGACTCGCTTCGTCACCGCCGGCGCCGACAGCTTCCTGACGGATGAGTATCGCAAGCTCAAAGAGGGGCGCGTCTCAGGGAACTGGCAGAATTTCCTCTATTACGCCGCTCGTGAGTATCAGCGTACCGGCGGCGGGCAGGGGTACGCGCGTAGCCGGCCGGTTGAGGAGCAGGAGCGAGGTATCTGGACTCTGGGAGCTCGATATGGACTGGAACTCGATGTGCAGGTCCTGGACCTATCGAAGATGCGGCCCACCGACTTCGATCCTCGAGTACGGGTGCCTGGCTTCGAGCGGATCGGGGAGAGCCGCGGCATCATCGTCAATATCGACTACCCGCTGGGAATGGCCGCTTACCGGGTGCTGCGCGAGGTGCTGGAGAACAACATCGTGGTGAAGGGAATCTACATACTGGGCAAAGCCGCGACCCTCAACGGCAGCATCGGAGATGTCATGATCTCCAATGTAGTTCTGGATGAGCATAGCCAGAACACCTACTGGCTGGACAACTGTTTCAATACCGGCGATGTCAGCAGGAACCTGGTCTTTGGCGCGGTTCTGGATAATCAGAAGGCCGTCTCCAGCAAGGGAACGTTCCTGCAGAATCGCGCCTACCTGGACTTCTACTACCGCGCCAATTACAGCGTCGTGGAGATGGAGGTGGGCCCGTATCTGGATGCGGTCTACGAAAGCCTCTACATGACCCGTTATCCGACCGGCGAGAACATCAACTTCGCGAAGTTGCCCTTTGACCTGGGGGTCATCCACTACGCCTCGGATACGCCCTACACTCGGGGCAAGAATCTGGGCGCCGGCAGCCTGTCCTACTATGGTATGGACTCGAGCTACGCCGCCAGCATCGCCATACTCCGCCGCATTTTGGAGCACGAGCTGAGTGGAGCCGGTGTGGCCGGCGGAGATGCGGTGGCGCGCGCAGAGGCTCTCAAGATGCGCCGCTCCGGCTCGGATGGGCGGCCGGCAGGCGTGCTGCGCTAGGCCAGGGGAGCCAGCAGCAATTCGGTGTCTCCAAGCTCGACGCCAAGGGTATCGTGTATCCAGGTGAGCGCTCGCTCGATCTCAGCGATACGCGCATCTCGCTCCTCGGCGGTGGCTTGTTTGTCTTGCGCCAGGACGCTCATCATGACGAAGCAGAAGTCAAGCGGCAGTACCGAGGCAAAGACCTGAATTCTATCTTCCAGGGTAGAGTCGCGTGTATCCCGCATGCCGGCCAGGTATTCGGCGACAAAGCGGACATACTGGGCGGCGTCGAGATCACCGGCCAGAGCCGCGAGGCCCGCGGCGCGCGCAAACTCCATGGCCGTATCGCCCTGGCCGAAGCCTTCCCACTCGACAAGCGTGAGCCGTGAGCCGACACGGACGAGAGAGGCGGGGACCGGATTACCGTGACACAGACGGCGCGTCACCTTGGTCCACAGGTCGCGACGCGCCTCGATCCGGGCACCCACGATGGCATGTAGCTTGGTGAGAACTTCCATAAGCGGGCGATAGCGCCCGGCAGTGTAGACCGCCTTGCAGGCTTCCCAGGAGGTCTGAGAGCGGTGCCACCAGGTGACGGCATCCGGGCTCATGCTGGAAGGAAAAGGGGCCGAATCGGCGGGGAGGTGGTGTAGTGTCAGCAGCAGGAAGAGCCATCCCTGGACATCCTGGTCGCTCATTCGAGCGGTTCCCAGGGGCTCGCCCAGCGGCGCCTCGTAGATTATGACCGGTCCGCCCAGCGCAGTCCCGGTCTGGTCGGCGCGTAAGAGCGCGGGAGAGAGCCCCATATTGCCGGCGAGCGTAAGGCCCGCGGCCTCGCGCTTGGCGCTCTCCGCCGCCGCCGGCTCATAGCGATTCAGGATGCACTCGGTCTTGCCCGAACTCACGCGAAAGCGCTGCCCCGCGAAATCCGCCGGCTCTCGTTTGACTGAGATCGGCTCGACGATTTCCGGCAGCGGATGTTGTCGCAGGTAGTCGGTAACCTGTGCTTCACTGACCATGTTTGCCCTTCGATCCTCCCGTTTTGCTCACCACAATACCACATCAGTTCACCCACTCATCCGTGCGGGAGTCGCGCAGGCGTATAGTGGCATTGGCCGGCCGGGCGGCTCGCTGCTGCAACGTCAGTTTCTGGCTCTCCTCGCTGCTATCTCGTCCTACATAGGAGGGCAGCAGCAGCACCGCGAAGATGAAGACACCGAAGCCGATGACGACCTCCTGCCACTGCAAGACTGGATGATCCAGTCGAAAGGTCTTGCCCAGGATAATGCCGACCGATACCGCCAGGCTCACCAAACCGGCCAGCACTCGCACAATAGCTACCATTGGTTGGTTACGCCTGGAGGCGGCGATGCCGAAATTGATCAGGGCCGCCAGGCAACCGAGGGCAATAATGAGATACCAAAATGGGGTCACGACTCGCTCCTCTTGAGTATTGATGAGAAAGAACCAGGTAGGCAGCAACTGTTGGAAGAAGTGCCCTAGTGCGGCCCCTTAACCCGCGTGTTCGCTTGTCGAGTCTATCATAATCCAGCAATGGTGGCGAGGTGTAGGGCGCTTAGATAGGACTTCCTGGTGAGAGACGCCACAGCGTCCGCTCCGCTTGTCATATCGTAGACAATGACCTTACAATGCCAGGGGCGTATCCGTTCGGATGCGTAGTAGACCTCATCCGGAAGTACCGCGGACCGCGAGAGGGGAAGTTGGTGAGCGGGCGATGAGAGTACTTGCGCTCGACATCGGGTCGGTACGCATCGGAGTCGCGACCAGCGATGAGACCGAGTTTCTGGCTTCGCCGTATGCGACTATCCGGCGACGTTCGGACCAGGCCGCTGTGGACGCCATCCTGCGTACGCTAGAGGAGACCGAGGCCGGACTGGTGGTGGTAGGATTGCCGGTGAGCTTTGACGGCAAGCTGCATGCCCAGGCCCGGAGCATACAATCGTTTGCCGAGAATTTGCGGAAGCGCCTGAGCGTTCCAATGGTCTACGCCGACGAGACGCTCTCAACTGTTCGCGCCGAGGAGAGGCTGCGCGCCTCGGGGGTACGCCCCGAGCGCGCAACATCTCGCATCGACGCGGCGGCGGCGGCGGTCATATTGCAAGACTACCTCGACCAGCGCCGGCAGAGCGGAGACAACAGAGAAGAGACCATAAGCTTCTAGATAGTACTAGATAGTACTAGATAGCAATAAGATATTTTAGCTTGCGTAAGGGAGGCACGGCGCGGATGAAGAAAGCCGGGGTCGTCATTACCATCTTTCTGGCATTACTGGCGCTGGGCGTTGGCTTCATTGGAACCACGGCGGCGCTGGATATTACGCAACCCGCTTCCCATTCCACTGCGACTATTCGCTTTATCGTGAATCCCGGCGATACCACCGCGGTAGTGGCGCAGCATCTGCAGGAAGATGGGCTGATACGTAACGCGGAAGTTTTTAAACTGTATGCCCGCTTCAAACACCTGGACCAGGGAATCGAGCCGGGTGTGTATCTTCTGAGCCCCTCGATGCCCATGAGTGCCATGCTGGACGACCTGCAGCAAGGCCAGCCCGCGGAGCAGCTGGCCGGTGTCCCCGACGGCCTGCGCCTTACCCAGTATCCGCCGTACTTCACGAACCTTCCCGACTTCAGTGCGACCGCTTTCAACACCATCGCCAAGACGGCGGTACTGCCCGACGGCACCAAGCTCTGGCAGAAGTACTGGTTTGTCAAGCAGCCGCAGAGGAACGTCTTTGACGGCCTCGAAGGCTACCTCTATCCCGACCACTACTACTTCGACAATAGCGACGATGCCACCGCGGTGGTGGAGAAGATGCTGGAAGAGACGGGCTCACAGTTCTGTCCCGGGCCGACAAGCGATCCCACCGAGTATATCGATACGCTGGCCGACTGCAAGTCTCACCCGGCGATGATCGGGAGCACCAGCATCTTTACGTCGATGGAGAGCGCTTACCATACCAACAACGACACGCAGGCCATCTACGATGCGCTGACACTTGCCTCGCTGGCTGCCCGCGAGATCAGCAACTATAGCGACGCCATCGGCGTTATCTCCGTTTATCACAATCGATATCTCTACGCGATCGGCGCCAGCACCAACGACGGCGGTACCGCCGGCTTCCTGGGCTCCGACCCTTCGGCGGAGTATGCGCGCGACTCGGATAATCCGCCCAGCAATGGGCAATGGTGGGCACCTCTTGCCGACGCGGGAAAGAATATCGATCCCAAGAGCGACTATAATACTGAAACGCATGCCGGTTTGCCGCCCGGCCCCATCGCCAATCCGGTCTGGCCCGAGATCCTGGCGGCGGCGGCTCCCAAGAGCACCAGTCAGTGGCCCTACTTCTACTTTGTGAGCAACAAGTGCGGCAAGATTCTCTATGACTCGGACTACAACGACTTCAACGCCAATGCGGTTCAGCAGGAGAATTCCAATACCGGCTGCTAGAAATCTCCTGGTGATCTCCGGTAGCCGGCGCAGCAGCGCACGAGTTTGCAAGGTACCGAAAGACAGGTTGCAGATCGGCATGCCTCGTGCGTTATAGAGAGTGTGCTTGTGGCTGGTATTCCGCCGCTTGCGGTATGGTTGCTTACGCGAGGCGGTACGGCAGGTAGCAGGGAGAAAAAGTAAGAGGGGGACGCTTTGTATGACCGAGATCATCCAGGTCATCGTACTGGGACTGCTTCAGGGTATTGCCGAGCTATTCCCCATAAGCAGCCTCGGCCATACCGTCATCATACCAGCGTACCTGGGCTGGGGTAACCTCAATACCTCACCGAGCTTCCTGCCCATCGTGGTGACCTTGCACTTAGGGACGGCGGTAGCGCTCATCATCTTCTACTGGCGTGACTGGGCAGCTCTCTTGCGCGCCTTCGTGAAGACGTCGATCAAGGGGCGTCTGGACGCCGATCCCGAGGGGAAGACCATCTGGCTGGTGATCGTCGGCACCATACCGGTGGGGCTGCTGGGCCTCTTCCTGCAAAAAGTTATTCAGAATGCCTTCTTTGCGACAGCCTGGCCGGTGCTCCCGTCGGCTTTCCTTTTTCTCAACGGCATCGTTCTCCTCCTGGGAGAGCGTATGCGTTCCCAGAGCAGCACGATGCCGGCCCCGGCCAAGAAAGAGACCGGTCTGGTTGAGGTGGGGATCAACGAGCTGAGTTTCCCGCAGGCGTTCCTTATTGGTCTGGCCCAGTCGCTGGCGCTGATTCCCGGCCTCTCGCGCTCGGGAGTAACCATGGTGGCCTGTCTACGGGCTCGGCTGAACCACGAGGACGCGCTGCGCTTTACTTTTCTCCTGGCTACACCGGTCATTCTGGCGGCAGCTCTCCTGGAGGTGCCATATCTCATACCGGCCAGCCGTACTACCCAGCTTGCCGCGCTTCTGGGCGGCATAGTAGCCGGAGTGGCGGCGTTCCTCAGCGCCAAGTTCCTGACCCGGTACTTCCGATTCGGGAATCTGACGCCCTTTGCCTACTACTCGATGGCCGTAGGGCTGTTCTCGTTCTTATTCTTCCTGCCTCTGGCTCTGGGTTGGTTTACTCTGCCTTGGGGCGTCCACTAGCCGGTCCGTCCGGTTGGTCTCTCGGTTACCGACAGGGTAACTATTCAGTTGTGAATGTGTGAGAGTGTCACTAGGAGAGAAATTCTGTGCGTACGCTGCTTATCGTTGTGGCCGTTATCTTCCTTGCCCTGGCGGTCTACTATTTCATACCCGGTCCATACCATCCCTTCACGTTCAGCGGTACGCCAACCGGCCGCCACCTGACGCACTCAGTAGTATTCCTGGCGCTGGCGATTCTGTCCGGCCTTGGCGCGCGTTTTGTGGGCAGCAGCCCCGCGGAGAAAAGCAGCCAAGGGTAGGTGCAGGTAGGCAGTAAGCTATGGAGGAGGGCGGGCGATGAAGAATCGCGGAGGCATGTTTACCCTGGCGCTGATAGTAGCGTTGGTCTACGCCCTCATTGCCGGGTTCTATCTCGTGCCCGGGGTATACCATCCTTTTTCGAGTGATACTATCGACCATACCACGCCGCACCTGACGCTATCGGCGATCTTTGGGGCGCTGGCGCTGCTGACCCTCCTTATGGGGCAGCTGTCGCGACCCAAAGATCGAACTGATGATAGGTGAGTAGACTACTCCTTACGTAAACGGATGAGCAGCGGCACGGCCGGCCCACAGCGTTGTGAGCCGGCCGTGTCGCATGAGCTGGAGCTGGAGCCGGCCGTGTCGCATGAGCTGGAGCTGGAGCTGGAGCTGGAGGTGGAGGTGGAGCTGCCAGAGGCAGCGTGACCCCCTAGTGATGCAGCGCCAGGAAAAGCGGAGCCAGCACCAGGGTAATGGTGCTCAGCAGCTTGATGACGACGTGCAGAGACGGACCGGCGGTGTCCTTGAAGGGATCGCCGACGGTGTCGCCAACCACACTGGCCTCGTGAGCTGGAGTTCGCTTGCCCAGCACGTTGCCGTTCTCATCCTTCAGGTGGCCCGCCTCGATGTATTTCTTGGCGTTGTCCCAGGCGCCGCCGCCGTTGTTCATGACCAGAG
>JBKQTH010000111.1:0-4338 GCA_052143275.1 Ktedonobacterales bacterium
CACGGCGACGCCACCCCGCTGCAACTCCGGTAGAGACACGGTAGCTTGCCTGGTCGCGCGTTTTTCCACGTTTCTGATTTCAGCCGCGCTCGAGGTAAGGTCACGTCCAAACAGTGTCACATTTTCCGCCAGGTCAAGGTGCGCATCAACGAGAGGCAGAGTATTCACAGCTTGCTCCTCCGTGCACATACTTTCGACTGCGCCCAACAGGCCTTGCAAAGAATGCTACATGGAGCAAGTGCTGAGCGCTAACCCGGTATTGTACCACCATCCCTGCAGCACTTCGCTGCCATGCTCGGTCGACTACCGACAGAAGCAGCCCAGCAACTGATTGCGTTATCAGGAAGAGTTCTTGCGCAAAGTTTAAGCAGCGATGACGAGCCTGCCGGCACAGACACCGCAGTGGCGTCCCCAATCATCAGGAACGGCATGCCCTCAGGCGTTACCGATCATTGTTGACTCATCTCGATGGCTCTGTCGATAGATGCTAGCATGTCCTCGGTCTTTTCGCTCAGTACGCCCTCAGGCACCATCCAGGGATGGATCTCGTAGGCGAGGCGTCCTGCTTGAACTGCGGGGTCGGAGTCGGCAAGAACTTGTACCTCGGCCAGCGACTCTGCTCGATAGACGTCGATACCGCGTAGGTCACCGTCGTCGAGACATGGCCCGACGAGAATGAGCTTGCCGAGGGCGACGAGACGCCTGTTGTTCGCCAGGTGCGCTTCTTGGAGCCGCTCAGTCTCACGGGTCGATTCGGGTGTCCAAGCTGGCCCTTTCCGGAGCATCTCAACATAATAGACTGTCATGCCAGGCACCGTGGCCTGATAAGTGGTTTCTTCTTGCATAATCTCCTCCTTTGTACGAGGGCGCTCGGGCTGTCCCCTTTACGCAGTGAAGGCCTCTGTTTTTCATTTTGGGCTACCAGAGCGTACGAAGATAGAAATTGTTTATTATTTATGATGTAGCCATGAAGCTTGTTCAATGTTGCGAAGGCGTGTATGCGTCTCACACAGTAAAGGAGAATCCTCTATGCCAGTAGTCGACAAGAAGGCGACGACAACTGATGGGTATCGCTTACCCTCCCTGAAGGTGGGCTTCTATTACCGTTCTCCAAAACTTACCGAAGTATGGACAGGCCATGCTCAGCGTTTGGTTCCTGCTTCACGGCCGCCAGTTTCACGCGCGGCCCAGACCTCGCGCCGAGCGTTTAGACTGTCCGGCGAACTCCCGGCAGTTCGCAGTCGCCTGGGAGGGCCAGCGTTTGCTGCTGCATGGGCAGAAGGGCAGACTATGACGCTGGCGCAGGTCCTCGCGGAGGCGGAGAACGCTGTTGGCTGTCGAAAAATGGGATACACCCCAGAATGAAGCGAACCTCTGGCTGTGCCCTCTCACAAACGTCCAAAGTCCAGAGATCGTGTGAGCAAAATCTAACGGTACGCCAAGATACGGGATGAGATAGCGGCTCTCCCGTGTTAGCTTCGCTGCTCTGTGCTCGCCTAGCGAGTGCTGCCAACTGTCACGGTATCGGCTTGGCGCTCAATCGCTATCGCATCAGCGCTATTCATCTCCGCTTCCTCTTCTGGTAACTCCGCAGCGGCTCCCATGATCTTGAGGGAGACAGCCAGGGCAACGATGATAGCGGCACTCACTCCTAGCTCAATCATGTCGTTGCGAAATTCGTCCCCGACGACGTTGGCTCCAGCCAGTGACAGGCGTGCGCCAATCGAGAGAATTTCCCGGGTCGCCGAGATGATGCCAATGAATAAGAATGGCTTGACGGAGGTATCGCCTTTCTCCAAGTACGACCGAACGGTTCCTAGCACCTCCATAATGATGAGAACCAGCAACAGATCGCTGATGAAGTTGAGCACAGTCTGGCCGAAGTTGATACTGACCGGCATCAAGCCGAATTGGTTGGCTAGGTTGAGGAGGCTGAACCCGAGGGCCATTCCAGCAGCGATAACGAAGGAAAGGCCTACGACGACGTAGACCAGGAGGTCCAAGTAATCGAGGGCCCGCAGGCTCCACCGACGAACGGGATTGGGAATCTTCGCGTAATGCGCCTGCGTCCGATGGCGCCGCCGTGCTCCAGGCATTGGAGACTCCGATCTTTCCCTAGGGACAAAGATGCGTCACATTCATTACCGGCATCATAGCATACAGACAAAGACCCTACCAGCACATCAGCCTGTACGGCACCCTGTCCCCCTCACCTCATCACCAGCTCGCTGCGCTCTTTTGAGCTGTGGCATAAAACCAAAGTGCCTCTACGCCTCCTCTATGCTACTCGTGGCTACCCAGAAGTGATATTTGACCTGGCACATTTGCTGTGACCTGCGGCTCGGTCGGCGGCTGTTGCGCAGCGTGGGCGCAAACACGCTCGTCGGTCTTCGTCCCAGCTGCATGCGCCGCCGCCGTCGAGGCGATCACGTCGTGGTCCGCCTCATCCGCTACACCCTGTGCGATCCCCAGCGGACCGGCCACCGGGTCGAACATCGCTTGGTCACGTCGCTGGTGGATCCGGCTGCCGCTCCAGCGCGAGACCTCATCCTCGCCTATCATCGCCGCTGGGAGATCGAACTGGTCGTCGATGAACTCAAGACCCACCAGCGCCCGGTTGGCGTCCTCCAAGAGATCTATGGCTTGCTCATCGCTCATTATCTGCTCCGAGCAGTGGCCGTCGCGACCGCTCTCGCTCCCACACGGGTCAGTTTTGTGGCCACTTTGCGCCTGGTTCGTGACCATCTCACCGCTGGCAATCAGTTGCTGGCAGGCTGCCCCAGCACCTTTCAGCAACTGATTCAGGAACTGAGCGCATGGCTGTTGCCCGCACGGGTTGGCCGTGTGAATCCGCGCGTCGTCAAACAAAAGATGGTCAACTTCCGCGTCAAGACTGCAGCCCACCTCCACTGGCCTCAGCCCTCCATGCCGTTCGCCGAGGCTATCGTTTTGCTTTTCTAAAGTGTATGACATCTAGTCTGGTCTAATCTTCGCCAAGGCGCAGAGCGTCTCCCAGCCCCAGGCTGGTGGCGTAGCGCGAAGCAACCAGGAGAGCAACCAGGAACGCCATGAGTAATGCCACGTAAAAAGAGAGGAGTGATTGGCCGTCGAAGGTCAGGATATAGGGGGGAACTCCCACGGTGGTGGGATTAATGGTGGTGTTGCTAAATTGCAGAAACGGTAAGGTCGCCGTGACCAGCAGCAGGCCGAGTAGAGTTCCCCCAACCAGACCGAAGAAATACACGACCAGCTGCTCACCGAGCAGCACCAACGTCAGTTCCCTGCCGGACATACCCACCGTGCGCATGACGGCGAACTGGCGGGCGCGCTGCTGAGTTGCCATCAGCGCCTGGACAATACTGCCAAGAATAGCCAGCGCCGCGGCGGTCAGGGCGCCGACCAGTAACAGGCCGCGCATTCCGGCAGAGACCGGATTCGAAGCGATCTGGCTGGCCTGCTCAGCTAAGCTGTAGGTTTGTACCTCAGCGCCCTGTGGATGGAGGTTTGGGTTTGCCAAGTCCTCCAGTAACGCCGCATGCTGGCTCGGACTCGCGGTCGTGCGTATCCAGAACTCATTGGGGGTGAAAGTTGCCAGTATTCCATTTCCGGCTCCTACTGGAGTATTGATACGCAGAGCGCTGAGATAGTCGTTGAGGTCCACGACGATGAATCCGCCAGGCTCATTACCAGGATAGAGGGTGGGGAACTCGTTAGCGATGGCGCCAACCACAAACGGTGTATTCCCGAGGGCGGCATAGCCAACCTCCAGAGTAAACGGGTCACCGACCTTCACCTGGTAGCGACTGGCAAACTGGGCGCTGACTATCGCCCAGATGGGATCGGCGGCAGTGGCGACGCTGGTGCCATGGCTATGAGTTCTCATCTCCGAAAGCAGGGTATCGAGCGACGTGCTCGCATAGTCATTCCGCCAGGAAACGACGCCCGCATCCTGCTCGAAGGTCGCGGGATCGATGCCGAGCGCATCGATCTGGTTGCTGCCCTCGTCGGGGGTGGTGTTCGCCTGACCGCGATAGACCTGGGTGACGCCAAGCACACCAGGCAAATTCTGCAGCTGCTGCATCAGGATGTTCGTGCCGCCCGTCGGCAGGCCGTCACCGATGCTGTCGGTTGTGGCGCGAAAGCGGATATCCGACCCGACCGCATAGGCAGCCCGATCATACCCATTGGTGGTCAGCGAGGAGTCGAACGCAAGCGCAAAGAGCCCCAGGCCCACCGCTAACACCAGCAAAAGCGCCAGCCGGCTATAGCGGGAGGGATTCCGCTCGACCTGGGAGAAAGCAAGGAGCGGAGTCAATCCGGGGCGTTGAGCCGAGAGTA
>JBKQTH010000112.1:0-6033 GCA_052143275.1 Ktedonobacterales bacterium
GAATAAGGAAGGTGCCGGGTATGGTGGTGTGTCCCTGGTGTGGCAAGAGCTCGAATTCGACCACCTATTGTGTGTCTTGCGGGGCCAAGCTTGATACAACCACAGGCGGCGCAGAGCCGGAGAGTACATCTCCGGCCTTCGCGGCTTTCGTAGCGGCAATCCATAGTGAGTGGCCCGATCTACAGTTGGACGACGGTGCCAGTCCACTGGACAAACTGGAAACCCAGCCGCCTCACATGGCCGTCCACCCGCCTCAGCCGGTGTCCGAGCTGCCGGAACAGGTGGTTTCTCCTGAGCCGGGGCACGTGCTGGTCCGGCTGAAGGCAAGCGAAACCGGCGGCAGCGGAGACCTGAGTGAGTATATAGTTGAGCTGAGTGGGCAGGACGTCATCATCGGGCGACTGCCAACTTGCGAGATCTGCCTTGACGACGACCCACTGGTGTCGCGCTATCACGCTAACCTGAGCTTTAGGGATGGAGTCTACGTGCTCGCCGATATGGGCAGCAGCAACGGCACCTACCTCAACGACGAGGCCGTCACCGAAGACACAATCTTGCAGGTCGGCGATGAGGTCAGCGTCGGCATCCATGAGATTCTGATCAGGAGCGGCCATAACTTTCCTGAGTACCTCCGGAAAAGTGCTCATCACCATGAGAAGTCGAGCGTACCCGCTCCCTCAGCCGAGAGCACCGATCCAGGGCTCGCGGCGGTGGACGCTGCAATAATCGCTACGTATCCAGCCGAAGAGAGCCCAAATAGGAGTTCTGGCCTCGCCGGGCCCACCGAGCCTACCGGCGATCCGGTAAGCCTTGGGGCGGTGACCGCTCCTTCACCGCCGGCGCCGCTGCTAGTCCAAGGTTCCGCCGACCTTAGCCAGCACGACTTGAGCGCGTTACAGTCACAACTGGAAGGTATAGCTCGAGTATTAGGGCAGCAGGCCGCCGAAGATGCTCGCGTGGCTCGAGAGCTGCGTTCGTCTCTGGAATCGGCACATGCCACACTGGCAAATCTGCTGGCAACCGAGCTTGAGCCCATGATGTCACTCTTTTCCCCCGATCTGGGCGAGTTGATCCAGGCGGCCCAGCAGGCTGCCGAAAATCCACGTCACGTAGATTATGTGACGGCGCTGGCGACTCGGGCCGGAACCATCGCGACGACGTTGGCGGCACTGCAGAGGCTTCAATCTCAATCTGGAATTCTAGCCAGTCTCCGTGAGCTCTATGCCGAACTGGATGCGGCGCTCGCCTAGCCGGCCCTCATTTCGGCAAGAGAAATTTGCGACTAACACCGCCGGGACTAGCGCTTGCCGGTAGACGACTCCAGCGTGTATACTCGTACGAGTGTGCTAGAAAGCAGCCGTGTGCAATCCCGTGCCCGCTCTGTGGCGCACATGGTATCTGGCAACAAGGGAGAGCAATCAAGTGAAGGTTATTTTGTTACAAGATGTACCTGGGTTGGGCAAGCCAGGCGATGTGAAAGACGTCGCCAACGGCTACGCTCGCAACTACCTATTGCCGCGCCAGTTGGTGACGGCAGCCACCGCTACTGAGCTGGCTAGACTTCGAGAACGTGTGGCATCAGCACAGCGGCGTGTGCAGAAGCAACAAGCATCCAATGAGACTCTTGCGGCGCAGCTCACAGCGGTCTCCCTAACATTTGCCGTACGTGTTGGCCAAGGAGACCGTCTCTATGGATCAGTGACCAACCAGAATATCGTCGATGCCTTGCATGAGCAGGAGGGGCTCAGCATCGATCGGCGGATGATACAGCTGCGCGATCCACTCCGCCAGCTTGGCGATTTTGAGATCGGCATCCGTATTGCCCCAGGGATCGAGCCCAAAGTCAAGGTACGGATAGTTTCCGCCGAATCTCTTGCAGCGCCAGAGGAGACCGAAGAATCAGCGGAAGAAGCGGAAGCAGCAGCAGCAGCCGAGCCAGCTGAGTAATAGTCCAACGAGTAGCCAGCCAATGCCTCACGAGCTGCCTCTGCAGTAACACGATGTCGTACGGGTTGATGAGGGCTTCTAGCCTGTGCTGGAAGCCCTTGATTTATGTCAATTGTACCCGTGGCGCTGCCTGGCCGAGTGATTTGGCACAGAAGATGCGCTCTTGTCGATGTGCGTTGTTGTCCTGTGTCATCTTGTCTCACCTGTCGCCTGCTATAGCGGGCAGTATCTGAGCTGACCAGAGAAGCAGCCGCTCACATGCACGAGAGGCGGTATCACTCCATGTCCCTAGATCTCAACCAGCTGCCTCAGCAGGTTCCCTTACGCGTCGCTTCGCCACAACTGGTGGCTGCCAACCATATCCTGGCGCTCTCATCCACCGAACTCCAGGCGTTGATTCATCGAGAAGTGGAGGAGAATCCAGCGATGGAGATGGAGGAAGTCGAGGTTTGCCCTCAGTGTTCCCGCCCTCTCCAGGGCAGTGTCTGCACCCATTGCAGTCGCCTGGCGAGGCAGGAGTCACCTTCTCAAACCGAGGATGACTTTGCCGATGAGGTGGGAATGTGGCGGCGGCAAAGTAGCGGCACCGATGAGGAGTTTGACCCTACGACCCGGGTGGCGGCGCAGATGAGCCTGGCTGAGCACCTTACACTCTCGCTCCAGGCCCAGTATGCCGAGAAAGATGCGCCAATTATCGAGTATCTGGTTGGAAATCTGGATGACGACGGCCGGCTACACTGCAACATTGATGACATGGTAAGTCTCTTTGATGTAGATGAGCGGCGCATTAAGAACATGATTCACTCGTTACAGAGCATGGAGCCGGTAGGGGTAGGGGCCCGTGATCTGCGCGAATGTCTCTTGATCCAGCTACACTACCTGGAGGCGCAGGGTGTGCATCAAGCATTTGCCCGTGAAGTAATCAGCCGCTTTCTTCCTCAGCTAAGCGAGCACAAATATGGGCACGTCGCTCTGGCTCTGGGCACCACCACCGAAACTATTCATGAGGTCAGCGAGTTCATCCGCCGGAATCTCAACCCCTTCCCTGCTCGAGGCTATCTCGGGGCGAATCTGGCAGGCGGCGGGGAATCCAGCACTCCGATTGTGCCTGATGTGATCATTAGTAAGCGGATACTGCCTGAGGGAAGGATCAGTTACGACGTAGAAGTTGTCGAATCGAAGCGATTCTTTCTCAATATCAACCCTAGTTACGCCCAACTGTATGCCGATGCCAATAGGAGCCAGGGGCTACTTAGCGAAGATGATCGCCGGCACATCCACCAGTATGTGGCACGTGCCAAGCTCTTCATATCCAATATTGACCAACGGCGTAAGACCCTGACCAAGATCACCCGTCATCTCGTCGATTTACAGCACGACTTCCTTGAGCGCGGCATACGAGCCCTCCTACCCTTGACCCGCGCCCGGGTAGCCTTGGATCTGGGTATGCATGAATCCACGGTAAGCCGGGCCACCGCGGCGAAATACTGTATGCTGCCGAACGGCGAAGTTATACCCTTTAGCAACTTCTTTGTGGCCAACCTAGGTGTCAAAGACATGATCAAAGACCTGATCGACACCGAAGACCGGCCGCTGACCGATCAGGATTTGGCAGGCATACTCTCCGAGCGTGGGGTGCCCGTGGCGCGGCGCACAGTGGCCAAGTATCGAGAGCAGCTCGGTATTCTGCCATCGACGTTGCGCTGACCGTTGGCCGCAACATCGAGCGCTCGGTGTTCGAGCCTGGCCCGACCAGGTCCAACTCAGCAGTGGGTCGTCAACCAGTCTTAGGCCCCTGATTGCCTGCATACCGATTGCCATTCAGTCCGGCCGGCGCATTGGCCGGCCAGAGCTCAAGATGGTCGCCGGCTAAGTGAATGCGCGCCCGTCCATTAAAATCCAGCGACTCCAGCAATTGCCGGGGTATCTGCAGACGGCCGACGCCATCAATGATTACCGTCTCTTCAGCCTCCACGGCATGAACCATCTCAGTGCTGGTACGGCCATCGCGTATAGCCACCGAGCGATCCATCGCTTCCGCCACCAGTTGATCGTGAGTCACAACAATCGTGGTCAACCCTAACTCGAGATTGAGGCGTCGCAATAACCTGAGCACCTCCCGGGCAGTTATGCTATCTAGCTCACCAGTGGGCTCATCAGCTAGGAGTAAGGGTGGATCATTGGCAAGTGCCACCGCCAGCGCACCGCGCTGTTGCTCACCACCTGAGAGTCGATCCGGTTTGTGACCAAGACGCTGCCCGAGCCCAACCCGCTCAAGCAATTCAACAGCATGTCGTCGACGTTTGCTCGCTGGGTATCCGGAAAGGACCATCGGTACCATGACATTGTCAAGCAGCGTTAAATCGCTGAGCAGATTCCGGCTCGTCTGCTGCCAGACGTGCCCAACAATGCGACGGCGATAGCGTAATCGCTCCCTTGCACTGATACGGGTAAGATCGACTCCGGCGACCTCACACCGCCCGGCGCTTGGCGCATCAAGCCCCCCCAGGATATTCAACAGAGTGCTCTTACCCGCACCTGAAGGGCCCACGAGCGCAAGCATCTCCCTTTCCGGCACCAGAAGGTCCAGTCCCTGAAGCGCCACCACTTCCAGGTCGGCCGCTTTATAGATTTTCACTAGGTTATGGCTCTCAACCAGTATGTCTGACACGTCACCCCTGTCCCTTCACCCATTTGTTCGTGTTCATTCGTTCGCGAGTGTAGTCTCGTCTATCCTGGTCTAATCTTCGCCCAGGCGCAGAGCGTCTCCCAGTCCTATGCTGCTGGCGTAGCGCGAAGCTGCCAGGAGAGCAACCAGGAACGCCATGAATAATGCCACGTAAAAATACAGGATTGATTGGCCGTCGAAGGTCAGTATATAGGGGGGAACTCCCACTGTGGTGGGATTAATGGTGGTATCGCTAAATTGCAGAAACGGTAAGGTCGCCGTGACCAGCAGCAGGCCGAGTAGAGTTCCACCGACTAGGCCGAAGAAATACACCACCACCTGTTCACCAAGCAGCACCAATGTCAGTTGCCGGCCGGACATACCCACCGTGCGCATGACGGCGAACTGTTGGGATCGCTGCTCTGTTGCCAATAGCCCCTGTACAATACTGCCGATGACCGCCAGCACCGCGGCGGTGAGCGCACCTATCAGTAAGAGGCCGCGCATTCCGGCAGAGACCGGATTCGAAGCGATCTGGCTGGCCTGCTCAGCTAAGCTGTAGGTTTGTACCTCAGCATTCTGCTGTGGAAGGAGGTTCGGGTTTGCTAAGTCGCTGAGCAACGCCGCGTGCTGGCTCGGACTCGCGGTCGTGCGCATCCAGAACTCATTGGCGCTGAAAGTACCTGGATCTACTCCCGATGGAGCATTGTTACGTAGAGCGCTGAGATAGTCGTTGAGGTCCACGACGATGAAGCCGCCAGGCACGTCACCAGGATAGAGGGTGGGGAACTCGTTAGCGATGGCGCCAACCACAAACGTACTCGAGAAGGCGGCATCGCCAACCTCCAGACTAAACGGATCACCGACCTTCACCTGGTAGCGACTGGCAAACTGCGTGCTGACTATCGCCCAGATCGGAGCGCCGGCAGCGCCGGCATCGCTGCCGTGGCTATGAGTCCTCATCTCCGAAAGCAGCGTATTGAGCGACGTGCTCGCATAGTCGTTCCGCCAGGAAACGACGCCCGCATCCCGCTCGAAGGTCGCGGGATCGATGCCGAGCGCGTCTACCTGTTCACCGCCTTCGTCGGATGTGGTGCTCACCTGACCGCGAAAGACCGGGGTGACGCCAAGCACACCAGGCAAATTCTGCAGTCGTTGCATCAGGATGCTCGTGCCGCTCGTCCCCAGGCCGTCATCGTCGCTGTCGGTTATTGCGCGAAAGCGGATATCCGACCCTACCGAATAGGCAGCCCGATCATACCCATTGGTGGTCAGCGAGGAGTTGAAGGCGAGCGCAAAGAGCCCCAGGCCCACCGCTAACACCAGCAAAAGCGCCAGCCGGCTATAGCGGGAGGGATTCCGCTCGACCTGGGAGAAAGCAAGGAGCGGAGTCAATCCGGGGCGTTGAGCCGAGAGTA
>JBKQTH010000113.1:0-5194 GCA_052143275.1 Ktedonobacterales bacterium
CCCTTATGCACCAGGAGCTTCGGGCAATCTCGCCACCGAAGATCTCTTGTATATGCTGCACGGCATGGGGATCCAGACTGGTATCGATCTGGATGCTGTTGTCGCTGCCAGCCGATTCTTGGCAACAGTACGTGGTGCCGTACCGGCCAGCCGCTACTACGCGGCGGCGATCTCTGGCGGCAGAGAATAGCCTGTTGGTCCCCTTTTGCTCCCGAGAAGGTTGCGAGTAGGTAGCGAGACGGTCTATCCTGCCATCTGAAGGTACACACGCGAGTGACGTCCTCGTCACGAGCTGGCGAGGAGAGTAGAAGGTTGGAACACTATGGGCCAGCAGAAGCCAAGACGAACTCGCGCACAGGATGAGAATTGGCGTGAGACGGTGGTGCTGCCGCTGGTGACGCTGCCGACGCTTCCCGCGATCCGAGTTCCCGAAGAGCAGGATACCGCTGATGAAGATGACGCAGGGGATGCTCGTGGCCTTGATTACCTGAATTTGCCGCCTCGCTCTCGTGCCCAGTCCCAAGCTCGCCCGCTCGCCGCACGGCGCCCGCCTGCCGAAGGTCGCTCACTCGCCGAAGGTCGCTCACTCGCCGAAGGTCACCCATCCGCTGAAGGTCACCCATCCGCTGAAGGTCGCTCACTTGCTGAAGTTCGCTCCTTCCCGGTAGAGCCGCGGACTCAGGCGAAGCTTGGATCGCGAAAAGCAGCAAAGCAGTACAACAGGAGACCGCACCCTTTTGAGGCTCTGCTGGTCCCAGGGCGTAACCTGTCTCATCGCCTGCCGCCCAACCTGCGGGATCAAGTGAATAGTGCAATTGGCCACATTGAGATTGTGCGCCGAAACAAGATGCTTCTGGTGCTTCTGGTGCTGGTAGTGGTGCTCACCAGCACGTTGGTGGCAGTCTCGAACACCACCCAGGTCTTAAGTGATCTTAACCAGACAGCATGGGAGAATGTAAGCGGAGAGGGTCCGGCCCCTACTCCAACGCCGCAGCCCGCGCCAGATATCACCGCGGCCGGGCACTACGTAGCCAAATATGGCTTTGATTGGCCGGTTGATCCACAGCCGCTGCCCGCAGGTGAGCGGCAGCGCATCATCTATATGCTGCCCTTTGCCTATAAAGCGGCAGCCGCCTATGATCGACGATACCATAACAGCATAGAACCGGAGCTGCTAGTCTGGTGGACACATTCCGAGGGAATAGGCGCCGAAATCGATTACAGCAACTGTGCCAACAACGCGTCGCCACCGGGTACCACGTATTTCACCGATATCGAGAATTGCCCAGATTCAAATTTCTGGCAACTGGGCTACGGTAACCAGTTTTCGGTCATCTATGTGCTGAAGAATGCCTTCACCGATATGTACGGCGATCCCAATAATGCCACCCTGGTGCAGAAGGTGGGGCAGTGGGTGCTGAACTATGATCAGTCGCAGGGCACGGTGCCGGTCTGTGGCGGGTATTCCTGTACATTTCCCAGAATGACAATCGATCAGATCATGTCCGGCATTGATGAGACACCCGGCGTGGAGACGGCAGATAACTGGTGGGCATCGGTGCTCTCGCGCGACCCGGCTATCAATTGCTACATGCTCGCTCAGGCGTTGAGCTTCTTCAACCATGCGGCCACACTGAACTGGGTCGGCTGCTACTACTACGAGCCCTGTTGGGGGTACGAGTCCAATCGTCTGGGTGACATTCTAGCCGCATGGCCCGGACTGCGCCAGGCAGCCCACCTCTGACGCCGTCTCCCAACCTGGCTGCATTGCTTGCGGCAAAGGCGAAGAGAAGTGGGGGGTGGCACGGTCCAATGTCTCCGAGACCTTGCGCACGTCCTGGTTGCTGATCTTGTAGCAACTCGCCTCGACAGCCGGTACAATCTGCCCGTTGGCTATGGCCTGACATAAGTCGGCAATGCATAGAGTCCTTTTCGGGCCGTGAGGATTACCGGTAGTTACTCCCATCAGATGTGCTCCGTTACGTCGACACTATGCTAAAAAGCAGCTATTCTCTGGCCCAGCACCAGGCGCTGTACTTCAAGTTTAGACATAGCAACTTCTATGCCAGGTGCCGTAGGCAGGCCTGAAGAGAATACTGGCAGCTAGAATGTTACTCTTGGCAATCAGGCGTATCTCCTCCAGGCGGAGGTGATTCGGGCGCTGCGACAAACTCATCAATGGCGGCGCGCATGTCCTGCATCCCTGCTCCACGACCTGCCGACAGACTCTGCATGAGTTCGGTTCTACTCTGTAATTGGCGAGCAAACTCAGTAGCGTCCATCCCGAGTATTCCTGCGATATCGGCAACTGTGGCCGAAGTTGGAGGAACAAAAGCATCGGTCGCGGGATCCCAGCTCACCAGGGGAAGCAGATCTGGAAGGTCCAGACTGGGCTCTTCGGAGGGAGCCTCCGGCGAGGGACGTAAAAAATTCACAGTGAGAAACCGACGGCGAGGTGGCCAAATTCTTCCCACCAGGCCTATATTGACAATGATGCCTAAGCGCTGAATGTCACTCACCGGCACCTTGAGATCGTGGCGCAACATTCTGAGCACATCGCTTACGGTATCGGCGTGGCAGGAAGTGGCGATGGCGAATCCCTGCTCGGGAAGCTTCAACAGGCGGCGCGCCACGCGCCCCCACATATAGATTGGTAGATGATTGCTTACTTCGTTGGCCAGCACGCAGGTGGTCTCTGGCTCTACCTCGCTGGTAAAGTCAAATTCCTCATACATCCCTACCGTGTACACCAGAGTCGAGCCGCTCCGCAGAAAGCCGAGCAGTGCATTGAGAGTGGTGGTTTTTCCGACACCGGGAGTCGGATCAGTAGGGCCAGAGACGATCAGCGACTGATGATGTTCGACGAGGAGCCAGAGCAACGCCGCCGTCGGAGCATCCAGACTGCCTAAGGCAATCAGCTGTGCCACTGAGAGTGGAGCTCCCGACTCGTAGTGCCACATCCGCCGCTGGTAAGAACTGCGTGGATCAAACATGGGCTACCTCGCTCTCTGAGAGAGAGCCACCAGGCACAGAGGTGGTGGCAGGCTCACGTCACATCTACCGCACCGGCGACTGCGGCCGCCTCGTCGCTGTCCGTGGCGGAACTCTTCGCGGAGCGCTCCACCTGCCCAGCCGATACCGGCGAGAGCCATTCCGGCAGTGCGTTCCAGTTGAGGGCCAGGAGGTGCGGCTCGCCCTCGGGAGGAAAAGCCAGAGCGCTGATCGAGGCATTGCCGATCACCAGAAAACGTGCGCGCTCGGAATCTAGTCCGGTATAATGCGCCAACAGCAACTTTATTGGGTCGGCATGCGCGATGAGCACAACGTACTGGCCGAGCGTTGGATCCTTTCGTGTCTCCTCGACTGAGGCGACTGCCCGGCTCTGTAACGCGAGAAAGCTCTCGACCCCTTCGGGAGGTTGATTGGGTCGCTCGACGAATGCGCGCCAAAGTGGATCAGACTTGTTGAGATCCTCCACCTTTTGACCCGACCACGCCCCAACATCGAGATCCATCAGGCGAGGATCCAGCATTACCGGTAGCGCCCAGCCACGCGCAATGATATCGGCCGTATCACGAGCCCTCTCCAGTGGGCTGGAGATCACGGCGCTGAGTGGCAGGCCGGAGAGTGCTACTGCGGCTCGCTGCGCCTGGCGCCGACCCTCATCGGTTAGAGGAATTCCGGGAAGCTGACCTGGAAGCCGGCCCTCCACGTTGAAGGTTGTCTGGCCATGTCGCACCAGGAACAGCACACGCACTCGTCCATCGGGTTGCTCTAATGGCTTATCGGCCGGCAGAGCTTTGTTACCTGGGTTACCGGCCAACTCAGTTTTGGTACTTTCGGTTATTTCCATGAGCCATTTCGTAAAGCCGCGTCTGGTGCGCGGTACCCACAAGCCAGCGAATCCAACGTGGAGATACCAGTGGACTATGGGAAGTGCATCCCGGACATACCGGATGTAGCGGATGTAGCGGATGTAGCGAGCGGGCGAGCGTCCAGCGCACAGCCTCCGCCACCGTTTCCCAAACCCAAGCGGGGGCATGACGACTCTCTCCTGGTGAGAAGGTATCGCCCCATCTCTTGCGCTTATTGTAGCAGTGCCGGCAATTGAATGGCTACTATGGCTACTCTAGAAGTGCTAAGTGGCCACTCTATTGTGCCATACTGAAGGAAATGTGGGTAAATCCAACTTCAATCTAGTATACGAGGAGACGGCGCGCAACTTGCGGTGTGGAGATGACGTGCCAGCCAATGGTCGTATAGAAAGAGAGCAACCCGATGACGGAGCGTGCAATACTTCAGGCGGAACGTCGTGAAAAGCTTGGGAAAGCGGTGAAGATCCTGCGGCGTCAGGGATTGATACCGGGAAACCTTTATGGCAAGGGGAAGGCGTCCCAACCGCTTCAGATGAACGCCCATGACCTGACCAAATTCATTGCCGCGCACGGTCCGGCTACACTGGTGGAGCTGCATCTGGACGGCAACAAAAGGGGCGAGACAGTCATGGTTCAGCAGATTCAGCGCGAGTCGGTCTCCCATGCCATACAGCATGTAGATTTTCTCCATATTCAAATGTCCAAGCCTTTTCGCCTACATATCCCAATCCATATCGAGGGCGAGGCTCCAGCGGTCAAGCGCGACGGTGGTGTCTTGCTGCACATCCTGGAATCCGTCGAGGTCGAGGCACTACCGGCCAAGTTGCCTGAAGCACTTAGCCTAAATATCAGCGACATGGAGGAATTGAAGTCAATTCGCCATGTGAGTGACTTGCAGTTACCCCCCGACGTTACTCTACTGACGCCTCCTGATGAGGTGGTTGTAAAGATCGAACAGCCGCGTACTCTTGAAGTTCCTGTGGAGCCGGCCGCAGCTGAGCCAGCCGCAGCTGAACCCGAGTCACAGTCGGCCGGATCACCGGTGGAAGAGTGAGTATTCAGATCCTTTACTTTGCCGGTAGCTTTGTTGCGGGCCTCGGCGCCGGCAGCGCGGTCAATGTGCTCTCCGACAGAGTTTACGACGAAGAAGCTCAGTATCAGAAGGGGCAGTGCCAGTCCTGCGGAGCCACGCTACCAGCCAAAAGGCTCGTGCCGTTGGCGGGTTTCACTAGCGTCAATCGCCGCTGCCGAGCCTGTGGCAAGGCAGCATCGCTACGTGCTCCGATCTGCGGCGCAGTACTGGCGATTACCTATCCACT
>JBKQTH010000114.1:0-5178 GCA_052143275.1 Ktedonobacterales bacterium
CAGTCCTGGTTGTAGAAGATGTAACGGTACTGGGGCAATACACAGTATATTGATGTGTTGATGCTGATATATGGCCTAGTCCTGGAAGAGGCGGTCAATTGTATTCTCAACCGAGCTACGAAACTGCACATTGATGACCTGCTCTTTTGCCGGAGCACTCCCCATCCGTACTCGTTCAAGAGTGCGCTCCAGTTCTTCTGCAGCTTTGCGCGCTAAGACCTTTACCAGACCAATGTGTGCCTGCTTATCAAACACCACCACCAAAAGCCACTGCTCACCTACGAGGTATGTATAGATGCTCTCCTGCACCCCTTGCTGCAATATGCTGCGGAAGTCTCTCTCTCCGAGTATCTCTGCAACATGCCGGGACGAGGCAAATGCGCCTGCCAGCAAGGCACCCAGTGCGATGAGGTCTCGTTGGCCGGCCGGTCCCTGAGTCGAAATGAGTTGACCGCTCTTGTCCAGGAGCAAGACATGAGTCGCGCCAGTATCCAGTGTCAATCTTCCCAGAACACGTGCGATATTGCCGATGTCGCCCTCGGAGACCACGATATTGGTCAGACTTTCCATATATTGCCTCCCCATCCAGATAGCATAGATACAGGTCCTCCCCACCGGCACATGTCCCGCCTGTTAGCCCTTCAGCCGCCGTCATTATACGGCATTTGGCCGCGACCGGCCAAATGCCCTTGGCTTCACTCTGGGTCCATAGGCAGCTTCAGGCTTTTACTTGCGCTGGACAGACTCGAGGTTGGTTGTCTGTGATATACTTTGCGACATAATCCGTAGCAGCGCAGCGCGGAATGGCTTGGCAATGGCGGTGGCGCGGTGAAGCGTACCGGTGCCTGCAAGAATTTCTAGCCGATATTCTGCTAGATCACCTATGTAGAACATGCCAGGAGGTCTTTCTATGCGCTGTGAACAGTGCGGTCGCGACATGAATAACGCTGAGTTGTGGCACCTGGCCACTGATCCCAAAGCTCCGACATCTTGGTCTATGAAGCATCTCTGCTGGGATTGCCGCGAGCATCCAGAGCGAGCTGAAGAGAATGTAGCCCAGGCGGAGACAGGAGAAGATGGGGTCATGCTAGCGGAGGCGCTCGCTCGTAATTTTGCTGGTTATGGCAACACTCCGCTGTGATCGGTCTCTTTCGTGATCCAGATTGAGCTACGCCGGCTATTACGCTGGGGCACCTCGTAAAGCGCGCGACCGGGGCGCTATACCGTCCGATATGGTATAGCGCCCTTTTTATTTGCCCAGCAACCACCTACCGCGTGACTCTCCACTGATAGTAGTAAGGTCCGCCAGTTCTGGAGTGCCTGCCTTCACTATGTTAGAATCCACTTTATTATTCGACAGCGCCGCCATTGCCTAGCGTTCGGACACCGTTCACGCCGGCGCGATCATTGCTCGATCACTGCTAGCTGGCTGGCTGATCTGTAAAGACGAAAGGGCAGAGCTATGGAAGGTAGCGGCGATCTACTCACGATCTATCAGGCCTCTCAGTTGCTCCGGATGGCCTCGACTTCGCCTGCGGCAATCATCGGCGCCGTGATCATTGCCGTCTTGCTGCTGCTCTTCTTGATTGGACTTTTTGGTGTCATCCGAACCATGCGCCGGGTGCGTGAGCTCAGCAAAGAGGGACGCAGAGTCTCGGCAGCTGCGGCCGTGCAGCACGGAAGCAATCCGGTAACCAGTTTCAATCGAGATGGCGTGGCGAGCGATCCCATAAATGTCAAGCTTACCGCGACAGCTGGGCAATTAGCTGCCGCTTTTAGCGCGGGCGGTTGGTATCGAGCTGATGAGATCGATTTTATCACTTCAGCGCGTATCAGCTACGATTCGATCCTGGCGCGCAAGTATGCTACCGCTCCGGTCAGCAATCTGTACCTGTATGGCCGAAGAGAGGACTATGCCTTCGAGTTGCCGGGAAACTCGGTACGCGAGCGCGATCATGCACGCTTCTGGGATACCGGCACGAAGGGCGACGATGGCCGCAGCATCTGGGTTGGCGGCGCAACGCGAGATATAAAAGTTGAGATTTCGCCGGTGACCCACCTGCCAACCCATAAGATCTCTTCAGATGTTGATGCTGAACGCACGAACGTCGCCGATTGCCTGGCTCTCTCTGGCTGGGTGATCCGAGAGGGCTGGGAAGCCAGCTTTGGTAAACCGACTGAACAGCGAAATTCTCTGGGAGACATGTATTATACCGATGGTCGACGCGCAGTATTGACCTTGGCAAACATCCCTGTTTTTGCGCCGCTCTTCACCCACACCCGCGGCCGTTTGGGTGCGAAGTTGGCCCAGACATTCGCCAGGGCCGCGCACTGGAGGTTACCCAAAGAAGGTCTCGAGCGAGCTGCAAGGCGGCGGCAGGAGTCGAAGCTACCAAGCCAGTAAGCTTGGTTCTTGCTATCTTATGCTTCCTCGGTGGGTAATGGCATTGCCGGGGCCTCTTGCGCCGGCGCTAGCGGCTCAGCGAACTCAGTCCAGCGGATACGCTCGCCAGTGCCGATATCTTGGGTATGCACATCGTCATTGTAGCCGGTAAGTCTCCATCTCAGGGGATAACCATCGATCTCACGCTGTTCCCACAGAGTGATGGAGGTGTTACGGGTGTAAAAAGCGGTGGTCGGAGGCGACAGCGTGTTCATGCCGAAGAACACCAGAAATGACGCATCAATCACTCCACCGTGACAGACGATAACGATGGTCTTGCCGCCATGTTCATTCAGTATACGGTTTAACGCTGTGCCTACACGCAGAACGAATTGACCCCAGTTTTCACCATTTGGTCCAAATGGTCGAAAGGGTTCGTGTCGCTGATCGGGAATCTGGCCTTCGACGTCTTCCCATGGCATACCGTCCAAATCACCGACCGACTGCTCTTGAACTTCGTCGTCGAAGTTGATAGGCAGGTCCAGAGCTGGCGCAATGATTTCAGCGGTCTGCCGTGCACGAGGCAGTGTGCTGGAAATGAGTACATCAGCTTTAATCTCACGAGTTGCCATTAAGCGATCTCGCAAGTGCTCCGCCTGAGTGCGCCCTAGCGGCGTCAACCCCTTGTCGCCGCGCATGCCGGCAACCACTCCGAAAGGCCTTACATTAGAGTAGGCCTGGCCATGCCGAATCAAATACAGTCTCGTCATGTAGAATTATCCTTTCAGGACAATACTATTCCTGCCGGAGTGAATGTAAAAACGTTCGTGCCTAACCATCTCCCGCAGCGCGTGCTCTATCGGTCACCGAGCGACTGCCTGCGATCAGCGGCAAGAGTTCCTGCAGCTCGGCGAGCCAACGGGCGGTATCGGATGAAAACTGCCGGCGGGGTACGCGGATCTCACCAAGGTGCACGGTTGCGCTGCTACGAAAACGCTTATAGAGCGCTACGCGATCGGGCGCAACGGTACGCTTCAGTTTGAATACTACTTCGCTGTCTCGTGCGGCAAGCGACTCGAAACCAAGAGCGCTGGCCTCGGTCTTGAGCTGGACCAGGGCCAGAAGATGAGCAACTGGTTCTGGAGGTGTGCCAAATCGATCCGCTAGTTCGGTGGCCATCGCCTCGACCTGTTCCGGCAGCTCTAGATTGGCCAGGCGCTGATAGAAATTCATCTTGAGAGCGCGGTCGTTGATATAGTCATCCGGAATATACGCATCTACGGGAATATCGACCGTAACAGGGCTGGGCCGCGGTATCGTCCGAGCGCGCTCGCCCTGTATCTCTAGAATGGCATCCGCCAGTAGGCGAGTATATAAATCGAAGCCAACCGCGTTGACAAAGCCGGATTGCTCGGCGCCTAGAAGATTACCGGCACCGCGAAGCTCTAGATCCTTCATGGCGATCCGGAAACCAGCGCCGAGCTCAGTGGCCTCAAAGATCGCGCGCAGACGCTTCTCGGCAATCGGTGTTAGCTTGGTATCCTGGTTGTAGAGAAAGTAGGAATAGGCCTGGTGAGTTCCGCGTCCGACACGGCCACGCAACTGATAGAGTTGCCCAAGACCGAAGTAAGCCGCATTGTTGACGATGATGGTGTTGGCGTTGGTGATGTCCAGGCCATTCTCAATGATGGTGGTGCTCACCAGAATATTGAACTCTCCGGCAGCGAAGTCCAGCATGACGCGCTCTAGCTGATCTTCCGGCATCTGGCCATGGGCGACGGCAAAGCTGGCCTCAGGCACGAGCTTCTGTAGGCGTTGCGACAGAGCTTGAATACCCTGTACCCGATTGTGGACAAAAAATACCTGCCCGCTACGATCCACCTCGCGCAGTATTGCCTCGCGTATGAGGGCCTCGTCCCAGGTCCGAATAAAAGTTCGAATGGGTAATCGCTCTTGAGGAGGGGTCTCGATGACGCTCATGTCACGCACATTAACCAGCGCCATGTGCAGTGTTCGCGGAATCGGTGTCGCCGTTAGCGTCAGGACGTCGACCTCGGTTCGCAGCTGTTTCAATCGTTCTTTGTGTGCCACGCCAAAGCGTTGCTCCTCGTCGATGATGAGTAGGCCGAGGTTGTTGAAGACCACATCCTTCTGGAGAAGCCGGTGAGTGCCGATGACAATGTCTACTCGCCCCAGAGCAAGGTCTTTCAGCACCTCCTTCAGCTCCTTCTCAGTGCGGAACCGGCTCAGGAGTTCGACTCGCACCGGGTAGGGCTTCAGTCGTTGGACAAAAGTGTTGAAATGTTGCAACGCCAGCACCGTAGTCGGCACCAGTATGGCTACCTGGCGCTGGTCGAGCGCTGCTTTGAACGCCGCTCGCAAAGCAACCTCGGTTTTGCCGTAGCCAACATCCCCACATACCAGCCGATCCATTGGGCGCGCGCTCTCCATATCAGCCTTGACCTCTTCAATAGCGCGTTTCTGGTCAGGGGTTTCTTCGTAAGGAAAGGCCTCTTCCAGTTCCTGTAGCCAGGGCTGCTGCTCGTCAGGCGGGAAAGGATGTCCAGCCGCTGATTCGCGCACGCTGTAGAGCCGCAAAAGGTCCCGGGCAATGTCGGCGACATTTTCTTTGGCCTTTTGTTTGGCTCGGATCCAATCACTGCCGCCGAGCTTGCTTAGCGCCGGCGCCGCATCTCCCATACCGATGTAGCGCGTTATGCGATCCAGTTGATCGGTGGGAATATAGAGTTTATCGGTGCCCGCGTACTGTATGAGCAGGTACTCGCGCTCGACGC
>JBKQTH010000115.1:0-5390 GCA_052143275.1 Ktedonobacterales bacterium
AAAGCAAGGAGCGGAGTCAATCCGGGGCGTTGAGCCGAGAGTAGGGAACCAAGGGCCGCGCCATAGGGAAACAGCCGCAGGACCAGCAATGCGCCCGCCAGGAGCAGAAGCGCGGGGGCCAGCAGCAGGAGCGGGCTGGTACTGCCGCCCAGCTCCTCGCGAGTGCTTGCGCCGCCGAACTGGCTCAGCTCAAGATAGCCTGCCAGGCACAGAACTGCCAGCAGGACATCGAGGTAGTAGCGCTTCCAGAACGGAACCCGCGTAGATCGTCCCTGCTCCCGCCGGAACGCTAGGACGTCCAGACGGGACGACTGCCATGCTGAGAGACCAACTACAGCTGCTCCTAAAAGGCCCCCCACGGCGGCGGGCACGACCACTGCGCCTGGACTGGCGATCTGGCTCAAATAATTTGCGCCGACGCCGGCTCCCTGTATGACGGAAGCTGGAATAAACCAACGAATCAAAGCCACTCCCAAGAGAGCCGCCAGGAACGGCCCAGCCATGGCCGCAAGCAGCCCAAGTAACACCCCCTGGCTGGTAAACATGGTGAGAAGCTGCGCCCCGCTGGCGCCTCGGCTCTTCAGCGTCGCGATTTCCTGGGCCTGGCCGTCAATCAAGAGCCCGGCCATGGCCGCCACGAACAGGAGAGCCAGACCGACGATCTGCGCGACAATGACATAAAGTGGAAGCGCCAGCAGTGACTCCTGAGCTTGAACATCTCCAATTACTGAGTCGAGATTAGTCTCTAATCCCACGTTGGCGACACCAGGAAGTGGCAAGATATCGCCGTTGAGGCGAGAGCGGAGGTTGTCGATTGATGTAGCTATGTTGCCCATATTGCCGGTGGTGATGGCGCTGGATTTCGTGTAGTAGATCCAGTTCTGCGTCATGGTAACGCCCGAGAATGATCCCACCTGGTTGAAGAAGGTAGCATAGGTAACCAGCAGCTTATACTCCACGAGTCCTGAAGCGCCGCGGCCAAACGTCGCGCCGTTCCAGAAGGGATCGCTCTCGTTGGGGGACCAGATACCGGACACTACCAGAGTTAGCGTTCGATCGTGGTTACCGAACTCGGTACCCTGCACCAGATCGCCGACTTTGAGATCAAGGTCCTGTGCCATTTGCTGGGTAATGGCGACCTCAGGAGTCTGCCCAGTGGTGGTATCTTTCGGCATCGTTCCCGACACAAAGTGCATATGCGGCCCAGCGGCCTGGTAGTCGAATCCCTCAAAGATGAGCTGGGGCGTGTTGGGATCGGCCGGATCAAAGCTCTGGCTGCCGGCCTTGAGCAGCAACATATTGCCGGAGACGGTGTAGTAGACTGGAGTGGGAGAGGTGAAACCATGGAGATAGCTCCCCGCCAGCGAGGTCATGATACGGCTCGATTGGTCACGCAGCTGGGTCGAGATCTGGGCGCTTTGTATGGATGGCTGGAGGTTCCGTACCGTGGGATCATCGGTATTGATCGCTCGCTGCAGCTGAATATTGGAGACTAGCGCGTCATAGAGCGGGACGGTACAGATCAAGACCACCGCGACCAGTATGCCTAGACCGACCACCACCAGCAGGTTCCAGCCTCGACGGAGACGCATCAAGGCGAGGCCAACCGGAGAAAATGGGCCGGTGCGCCGCGGACTCCAGGAGCTGGGTACTTTTGATTTCTGTGAACCGACTGGCCGGCGCCGCTGACTATCGCCTGCCCCAGCTTGCCGACTGACATCATCCACCCGCATCTGGTACTCCTTGTCTCTTGGCTGACATTGGCGCCATCTGCCTCTACCTTACCCCCGGGCTCGTCTTCTCTCAATTATCTCACTTCCCTGTCAATAGGACGCCAAATGCCCTAAAGAGTTTACTCCCTGGACCGGTCTTGAACTCGCCGCGGACTTAGGCGGCATGGCAGCGGAGAGTGGCTGTCTCTTCTATGGGGAGGACTTGTCTCTAGAGACGCGTGACCGCGACAATCATCCATGAGACAGGATCCACCGGTAGAGTTCGATTCGAGAACCCTAGATAGGCGTCGAGAGCCTCAGGTAGAGCGAGCCGGTGGATACCGGCGAGTGCTAGCCGCGCTGAGTCGATTTATATGCCTGCTTTAGCATCTCAAAAGCTCGCTTACTCTCTCCATGCCGCTCCAGGTACTCGGAAAACTGAGCATAAGCCTCTCGCAACTGTTCGACAGAGGTAGTCGATTGCAGGAGATCGATAGCGCGCTCAAAACTCGCCGCCGCTTGGCCTGTTTGCTTGAGAGCTTCCTGTATCCGGGCCAGCACTAGAATGGAACTAGCCTGCAGGGTCATATCCCCCAAACGCTCGGCAGCCAGCCTGGCTTCATTGGCCGCTTGATTGGCTTCATCGAGGCGCTCTTCGTCCAGGTAGACCAGCGCTAGGTTACGCTCTGCCTCGGCTATCCCGCGCAGATCTTGCTGTCCCGATGCGATCAGGTAGGCACGGCTCAGCTGGGAAAGTGCCTGCTCCACCTGACCAGTTCGGGCAAACGCGGTTCCCAGCCGGTTGTAGACTGCGGCTACCGACCGGCGGTTCTCCGCCTCATCAAAGGCAGCCACACTGCGCAAGGCATAGCTCCTGGCACCGGCATGATCACCTCTGGATCCGAGAGCCTGGCTAATGTTCCAGTACAGCGAGCCCAGAGTCTCCGGTTGAATGACCTCCTCGGCCACCTCAGCTGCCTGGAAGAGGTGGGAAACGGCTTGCTCATACTCCCCCATATCCCAGTACTGGTTTCCCATGTTCAAGAGGACACTTAGCTTGAAAGCTGGATCCCGTATGACATTCTCCTGGACGGCCCGCAGGCACTCACGGTACTGATCTAGCGCTGTAGCATAGCTATGCATAAGCGAGTAGGCGTGACCCAGTTCACTGCGTAGCCGCTCAGCCAGCTCGCGCTCTCCCGCCTTCTCGGCCACGGGAATCGCATCCTGGGCGACGCGGCGAGCCTCTTCAGCACGCCCCTGCTCGCTATAGCAATAGGCCAGATGCCACTGGAGCGTCGCCGTCTCGCGAGGTGAGAGGTGTTGGCTGTTCAGCCGGAGCAAGAGTCCAATCGCCTCGTCGCTTTTGTGCTCACGCGCGAGAATCTGCGCCTCCCGCAAGGTGCTTTCGACCTCGTCACGGTGGCGTTCAGAGGCACTTTCCCGGTGTTCAACCAGAGGATAGGCATAGCGCATCTCAAATTCGCCCTCCGATAGCAACTCGGTCACCGGTACCTGAAGGCGATCAGCCAGTTTCTCGAGGGCGCCAAGCGATGGGCGTATCTGGCCACGCTCCACCGCCGAGACATAGGAGACGCTAAACTGATTCTTAGCCACTTCACCCTGGGTGAGATTTCGATTGAGCCGTGCGCGCCGAAGGCGCTGTCCGAGACGGAGAGTGGACTCGCGTGCGGGATCTCGGGGGGTTGCTGCCGCTTGATCTATGCTCATTGACTGGCGATCCTCTCTCTATAAAGAGATCTCAGAGATCTCTCTAGTATTTCTCTGCTTACTGATAGACGCGCAAATCGCTTAGGCAACCTGCGACCAACTTCCACGACAATGCCCACTTCAAGGACGACCATACGACCGATGCTAGTTGCAATGCACAGGAGAGGCTGGCATGTGCCCGCCTACTTTTATTACGTTTGGAAGGTCGAGACGAGACAATATTTTAGTCAAGCAGTACAAGAAAAGTCGCGGCGAGGCGAGGGCCATAAGGTGAACCACCGAATAGTTTACCTTATGGCCAGGCCCGAGCCGTCATTCTTTTCAAGCCTTTTTGCTTGCAGTTTTTTCTTGCGCGATAGCATTTCCACTTCCATCGCCCAATGAGTCAAGATATGCCACTCGATCCGCAGGATAGGCGGCCGGTATGGTTGGTCTTCGGGCGTACAGCATAGAGATCCTTCCTTAATTCTTGTACCGCTATCCTAATAAGATATATTCTATGTTACACTGTGCGAAGAGCGGCGTCAATAACCTTCTCTGAAAGTTGTGTAAAATCTGATGCTGCCATAGTTTATTGACGCCTTGGTACTTGGGATGCTGTGGATTATTAGCACGGATTATTACTACGGATTATTAGTGTTATACTCACAGCAGTGCTGGATGCCGCTATTCTGCCGGTTGCCGCTCTACTCTTCTTGCCTGTCATGGCCGTACTGCCAGAGTCATGGCCATATTGCCAAAGTAACGAGAAATCGGTTGGAATAGCTGCACCCCTGGCCGCCCGGGTGCTGATGCTAAAGAGAATGTTGGGTACGCGATGCCTGCAGATAGTCGAGCCGTTTATTCAACTGGCATAGGTCGAATTCGCTACTGCCGGAACTGCCATCAGCCGGAGGATGCCTGTACCTGCCGCAATACTGCTTCAGTTCCGACTCGCGATGGTGTGCCTCGCGACGGAATCGCGCGAATTTCTCTCGACCGAAAGGGCCGTTCAGGGAAAGTTGGAACTCTGATTGTAGGCTTACCCCCCGATGATGCACTGCTAAACCAGCTGTGCCAGACGCTCAAAAAACTCTGCGGATCCGGTGGCACCAGCAAACATGGAGAGATCTTCATTCAAGGCGATCACCGGGACAGCATAGAGCGAAAACTGGCTGAACTTGGTTATCGTACCAAGCGATCTGGCGGCTGAAACCAGGTAAAACCACAACATTGCCTGCCTGTCCTTCCTTGACAGATAAAGCGCCTAGACATACAATCAAATGACGTGCCGAAAGCTACAATCTGGCTACATCGGCAGCTATTTAAGAGTGCATCAAGCAATATCCACCAAACTAGACTCTTGGTAGCGCTCTAAGCGAGGTATAGGCCTCGCAGGAGAGGTTAAGATGATGAGCAGGAAAGATACCGTCCAGGATCTGGATCGGCCTCATTACTACTCACAATTCTGGATTGACGTGGCGCAAGGGAAACGGGATCTCTCAGCCATCCGCTCTGTCGAGTCCGATGTTGAGCTGGAAGACATCGACGTGGGGAACATGGGCACCAGGCCTGAGCCGCTGGCCGAATCAGCACCAAAGCCCAAGGCTCCTAAGATTCCAGAGAAGAAGGTAGAGACAGCGAGGCCGGTCATTTCGTCTCTAGCCGATCTCGCAAACATCGATCTGCTCATGAAGAGCTCGGCGGAGATGGACAGCGACGAGGTACCGGACATCGAAGCAGGCGCGATGGATGACCTGGGGCCGTTCGGTGAGGCTGCCCCCGATGTGGAGCCCAGCATAGTCACCGACTTCGATCTGGAAGATATCGAGGACGAGCCTGAAGAAGTGGTCGAAGAGAGCCTCGCGGATACCGAAGACTTTGACGAAGAGGAGGAAGAGGACGAGTGGGGCGCGCCCCGCAAGTCCTCCAAGCCGCAGAAGCCGCGGCGCCAACCTCGCGAACGCC
>JBKQTH010000116.1:0-3724 GCA_052143275.1 Ktedonobacterales bacterium
ATGCTATGGTCCCCTGCTCCTTTCGGATTCAGGTAAGCCGGCTGTCCCAAGACACCTCCTTCCCAGTGTCTTCTTGCCTTTGGCAAGTTTACGGATATCCGTTCCTTGGCGCACTCCTCACGTTCTATAACAGGATAATGAGCCCCTGCATAACTTGTAGTGCGCGGGTAAGGCGCCTTTGGCTTCAGGACAGGTTACGAACTGGCTCGACTCAGCGGCAATAGCATACAAGCTACGATGGTAGAGCGGAACTTACCACCTCTTTGAAACGTCGGATAGCCTCGATGTGCGCCTTGAGCGAATCCAGTCCCGCATCCAGCGTGTATACAGTCAGGTGTGTTGCACCCAGCGCTTGCCAATCCAGGGCCTCGCGCAGCCAGTTCTCCGGCGTCTTGCCGGCAATGAATACCACGCCCTCGATACCAATGCTCGCAGGATCGCGTCCAGCTTCTAGTGCCAGAGTATGAATCCGAGCTATCGCCTCGCGTGCCTCGTCGCCGGGGGGCAGCAACGGCAGCCAACCATCGCCGAGCGTCGCGACTCGCCGCAGAGTGGCCTCCACGTGCCCGCCCAGCCAGATCGGAATGGGGCGCTGAACTGGCAGGGGCCGAATGCCCATCTCCTCGATATGGTGCCAGCGACCCTGGAACGTGACGGACTCCTGGGTCCACAGCAGCCGCGCGACAGCAATTTGCTCGTCGATACGCATCCCGCGCGTGTGAAAGTCTTCGCCCAGCGCTTCAAACTCGGGCTCGATCCATCCCACGCCGATCCCCAGACGCAGTCGCCCTTGGGAGAGGACATCCGCCTCCGCAGCCTGCTTCGCAAAGAGAGCAGTCTGGCGCTGCGGCAGAACCACCACGTTGGTAGCGAACTCAAGGCGCCGGACGAGTCCAGAGAGGTAGCCAAGGAGCACAAAGGGCTCGTGAAAGTCACACATGGTGGGCCTGCCATCCCAGTTGGGGCGGTTGGCAAGGTCCGCACCCAGCACATGCTCGATGGCAGTCAAGTGCGAATACCCCACTTGCTCAACTGCCTGGGCAAAATCCCACAGGGCGACTGGATCTGCGGGCAGTTCGTAGGTCGGAAGCACAGCCCCTAGGCGCATCGTCGATACCTCCTTCGCGTCAAGTCGGCCAGTTGCTTGTTCAGTATATTCCACTTTCTCGCTTGGCGGCTACGCTAAAGTTCCCATATCACATGCCGTCGCGCCATACTGTTGTAGCAGGGACCTTCGCCCCCGTGACGGCTCGCGGATTGGCGAGGCGACAAACTACAACGCTATGATGCGACACAGTATAAGATGATTATTTCACGTCTGCCGGTTGCTAACTGAGGTAACAGATTACGCAGCTGACTCAAGGAGAATAGGCCACTCGTTTGATGCGAAAGTCGGCCCCACGTACTCACAACGGTAGGCGGTCGACCCTGTCGCGCCACTCATCGTGACGGCTGGCTCCCCATATTTCGGCGATCCATTCAATGGCTTGGCCAATTGGAGCCTCTTGGACGACCAGCAAAATACCCGGGAGGTGCTCATCTTGGGAGAGCTGGGAGAGCAGCGCATAGTAGTAACCAGGAAGAGTATGCACATCGTGGCTCAAGAGGATACGGTCGAGCTGCCGAGCTGCTTCCAGGAGTTGTGGGTCGAGCGCATGGAGCAATCCAGCTTCCTGCACCGTCAACAGGTCTATACCTGAATAGCGCAGACGCAGGCCAGTCGTTACATCCATGTTGAATCCTTCGTCGGCGAGAAAACGCGGGCGTTCCTCGTCCGTTATTCGATTCATTCGATTGGCTCTGCCGATGGTCTTGGATGCTCCGTGCGCCACGCCTCGATCCGTCGCTGCAGATCGTCATAGAATTCAGGGCGCTCGGCACGAGAGGCGAGTCGTGCCTGCTCGTATTCCTGGGTGACTCCGGCAAAATGAGCCTCAAGCTCTTGCTCGTGATCGAGGTAGTAGGTGATCACACCGTAGACGTCGGCCAGCGAGAGTATGGGGAACTGTTTGGTGATATGTTCCGGGGACGTGCCGCGCTTCCAAGCGGAGATGACCACACTGATAGGCACCCGTGTGCTGGTGACGTAGTATTCGCCTTCCCGTTCCTGCACATGCTCAACTGTACTGATCATCCACTTTGCCTCCTGTAAGGCCGGCTCATCGTCACAACGCTCGCACTTCACACTGACTGGCTAGCTTTCCAGTCATCTCCGATCAGAGTTCCGATTGAGGTTTGATGGAAACCACTGCAGGTGGGCATGACCGAACTACACGCCTTTGACAAGTCGAAATCCTGAACCCCATAAAGCGCCCACTTTACGGCCGCGATGATCTAGTAGACCAGGATAGGCCTATCCACCCCCCGAGAGCGCGCAACATGTGTCTTCATTATAGTTTGAGGGGTATCAAAAATGCCAAGTGGAGTGTGCTCCAGATGGCGTAGTTCAATCGGTTGGAGTTCAAAGTGAAGAGTATTCGCCACCCATTCGTCAGACGGGCTTCCAGCTGTCATGAATGCGCGGACGAATCTTCTTGCGCAGCGGCAGCAAAGTCCCAAAACAGTGCCATACATAGAATGTCACTTGTATGCTCAGCCGTATGCTGATACGTCTTACTCACTACCCAGAGCAGATCCTTCGCTCCCCAAACGGTCTGATGAGGCGTTTTCCAATCTGCGTCACTAAAGCTCCTCAGAAGCTGAATCTGCTGTGCTCGAATCTCACGAAACTGATCCATAAGGATTTCAATACTGTTTTGTTGAGCTGCCCATGCAGCATCCTCGTTTAGATCATCGGTCGTTGGGCATTTGCTACCAAGCCATTGCTTCATACTTGGGAGGGCAATCGTTTGCTCGTAATACGCCATGTGAAAGACATGGCGTATGGCGGTCCAGGTGCCCAAAGGGATCGGCGGTACGATATTTCGTCGCTCCTGCGGTACCTGTTCTATGCCCCATAACAGACCGTCTGCACTGGCTTGAAGCTGATTGGAAAACCAATGACCAAAATCCATGAGTCTTTGCCCTCATTGTTGAGACGTCAGGACAGCAATTTCTACAGCATGAGGATCCATGTAGTCAGTATAGAATACGAATATTAAGGAAACAGCTATACTACCGCCATCAGCCTCCGACAGCAGCGGATTTATAGTCTCCTGCGCTGGACCCACCAACGCCCATAATTCTTACCCTCACGGCTCTGGCGGCGGTACACTAAGGGCGGCGTATTCACGTTTTGGAGCAGCGGATGCGTGCATATGTCACTATCCCTCCCTTTATCGCTTCCTTGCCGCCAATCGAGGATTTAAAGAACTGGCGCGAGAATTCCCGTCCCTTTCAAGGGACCCTGGATGAGAGCGCCACTCCGCTTGCACTGCTTGAACAGATGTGCTACTCTGCAGGTGTTCGGCGTGGGTGCGCTCGTAGGTAGGGTCGAGAGTCCCTTGGCCTGCTCCCCCTAACGCGCCGGAAGCGAAGCGGTAGACCAGCCGCCCCACCATGAGCCGTGCGCTCATGGGTCTAGGCTGCCAGTGTTGGCGCTGGAAGAACAGCCTGCTCTCGACACCAACGTATCTACAGGCTGCTGCCGCACCGCTCGGGAGCGGGATAAAGAACCGCGCCTGATCGCACGAGACGGCCTGTAGTAGTCGCCCGGACACGGGCCACCAGGAGAGTCTTTGGCTCAGGTGTACTGGTGTTGTTGTAGTCGGCATAGGTACTCAAC
>JBKQTH010000117.1:0-12169 GCA_052143275.1 Ktedonobacterales bacterium
CCCGCCTGAGGCTTGAGCACCCCGGCGGCCAGCCGGAGCACTGTGGACTTACCGGCGCCATTAGGACCAAGCAGCCCGACCATTTCTCCGGTGGCAATCGACAGCGAGACATGCTCAACTACCGGTAGAGCATGGCTATAAGCAAAGCTCACCGCTTCAAGGCGTATCGCCGCGGGCCGTTGCTCATGTTGTACCAGTCCCGGGTGGTAGCTCGCTTGCTCCATACATCATCTCTCTCGTGTTCGGTCTCGCCTGCTCACCAGCTATAGCGCTTCCCCGCATAGCGCAAGAGCCAGAGAAAGAATGGGCCGCCGATCAGCGCGGTAACTACTCCAAGGGGAATCTCACTGGGCGCGGCCAGCGTTCGAGCCAGCAGGTCCGCCACGACCACAAAAATAGCCCCGCTGAGACCGGCGGCAGGAATAAGCAGCCGGTGGCGCGGCCCCAGCATAATTCGGCAGAGATGAGGCGCTACCAGCCCGACGAAGCCAACTAACCCGCTGATCGAGACCGCCCCGGCTACCAGAAGGGAGGCCACGCTGACGATTGCCAGCTTCCGGCGTTCCACATCCAGGCCGAGATGGGCCGCCATATCTTCACCCAGCGCAAACACATCCAACACCGGCGCCAGATACAACGCGGCCAGAAAGCCGAAGCTGACGATGATCAGAATAATCCCGACTTGCAACCAGTTTACAACGTCAACTCCTCCGGCAAGCCAGAGATAGAGCCCGGAGATTTGCAGTCCCGCGCGGTCGCTGCGCGTAATGACAAGGATTTGGGCGGCGGTCAAGACCGCGCTCACCGCCACGCCGGCCAGCAGTAGCGTCACTACCGGCGTGTGGCCGCCCCGTGAGGCAAGCGAGTAGACCAAAGCCACCGCCAGTAGCGCGCCGGCAAAAGCCAATAGCGGAATCAGGCCGAATCCCAGCCAGCCGGCGGTAAAGAGCGCCGGAACCACGAACCCGATCGAGGCTCCCAGCGCCGCCCCCGACGAGGTGCCGAGCAGCAGCGGATCGGCAAGTGGATTGCGCAGCAGCCCCTGAAAAAGGGTTCCCGAGACCGCCAGGCCCATACCTACCAGCGCCGCACCGGCCACTCGAGGCAGGCGCAGCTGCAAGAGTATGACCTGGTCGGTAACCGGCCAGGTCCGCTGAAAATGGAAGACGTGTAGCTGAAAAAGCTGTATCTGGTTGAGCAATATGGCTGCGGTCTGCCCCGGAGGTATCGGCACTTCACCGACCGCCCCGGCGCAGATTATGGAGACAGCCAGCAGCAGGGCCAGCAGCGGTAGCGCGCCGGCTCGCCACCAGTCCAGACCTTTAAGGGCGGCCAAGGTATGCCGCCTTCTCGCCTCGAGTGGTGTCTCTATAACTTCAACCATATGCCCTCTCAAGAGAACCGGTCGGGGTGAAGCAGCATGGCCAGCTGCTCGAGCGCATCCACCAGCCTTGGTCCAGGCCGCTCGCTCTCGTCCGTATTCAGCGCGTAGACACGGTGCGACTTCACCGCCGAAATTACCGACCAGCCCGGCCGCTGGTAGACCAGAGCCGGAATACCTCCGTCAGCCGCATCCTCGGTCAGAATGATGACCTGGGGGTTGGCGGCGATGATGCTCTCCTCGTCCACGTTAGGGTAGCCGGCGTTGGCGCTGTCATCGCCAAAGACATTGGTGCCGCCGGCGTCTCGAATCAGCTCGTCTCCAAACGAAGTGCCCCCGAAGACGTACGCGGTGGGCGCGCTATAGTACACTTCCATATAGACCGAGACTGGGGTGGCGCCGGCCACTTTGGCCTTCACCGCGGCGATACGCTGCTCCAGACTCGCGACCAGCTGGTTGGCCGCCGATTCGGCATGCACCAGCTGCCCCACCAGTCGAATCTCCAGCAATGTGCCGGTAAGGTCGAGCTCCGGCAGATCCACGACTGTGATGTGCACCGCCTCCAGCTGCGCATCCACGCTCCGGGTCAGGCCGCCGGAGCTCAGGACGAGGTCGGGCTGGTCGGCTACGATAGCTTCGACATCGTAGTTCCCACTCGAATCAGAGATCTTGGGTTTGCTGGCCATGTCGGCGGGGTAGTCGGTGGAGCCGTCGACCGCGATAACCCGAGAGGCCATATCCAGCGCTCCCAGAATCTCGCTGTCGCTGGCCTCCAGAGAGATGATTCGCTGCGGTGCCTTCTTCGGAATGACGATGGTGGTGCCGTCGGCATCTTTAGCCAGGAGCGGCTTTTCCGTGCCAAGGGAGGCCGGTGTTGAAGTACCGCCGCAGCCGGCGAGCGTGCCGAGCAGGATGACGACGGTCACAAGCGATGATGTGGAAACTATCCACGCAGTCAATTTCGAACGCGATTGCCCGATTCCCATTAACGTATTTCTCCCTGTCTCGAGATCGGCAGAGAACGGCGCCACGAACTACTGCGCGTAGAGCGTTTCAAACTCCGGCACATCCTGAGAAAGGCAAACCCACAACAAAAAACGGCGCCTTCTCTCGTGACCGAAAGAAGGCGCAGCATGACTGCCGCTCTTCTCCCTCTGGCGCGAAAGGATAGAGAGCTCTACCTGCGAGGTCGGTCTCCTGGCTCCCGGTTACACCACCCGAGTAGGGATAGTGTGTGATAGTTCTCCGCAGCCTTCCCGCCATACCAAAGCTGGCAGTGACTTCACGCCTTTCGCGTGCCGGCAGAGATCATGATGCACCGGATACAGTGGCGCGTCCGCATCGGCCTTACACCGATTTCCCACGGCTGGCACCAGGCCCTCTGGACCAGTGCTAGCCACCTCACAACCAAAAAACATGATACCATGCGCTGAACCCAACAATCAAAGGCTACAGTATCGATCTCTTCATCCACCGCTCTCGCCCCGCGTGAGCTAGCGGATCAAGCGGCCAATGGCGTCCAGGCCAAACACGATGGCTGGTGCCACCAGGAGAGCCGGCAGCATACTGGCCACGCGAAACTCGCGCAGTTTCAGCAGTCTCATACCCAGTGCCACCAGAATGAGCCCACCGGTAGCGGTCAGCTCGGTAATTGCCTCCGGAGTGGTCGAGAGCACCGGAGCTAGCAGGCTCGCGCTCAGGCTCAAGGCCCCCTGATAGACCAGAATGGTACCGATGGAGAGTAGCACTCCCCAGCCGAGCGTTGCGCTGAATGCCAGTGCCGCGAAGCCGTCCAGGGTGGCCTTGACCGCGAGAGTTGTGGCATCGCCGTGCAGGCCGTTGGCAAAGGACCCCAGTATCGAGAGCGGGCCAACGCAGAAAACCAGGCTCGAAGTCACCCAGGCTTCGCCGACCGGTGATCCATTCTGGGCAAACCGACTCTGCAGCCGGTCGCCGAATCTTGCCAGGGCGCCATCCAGGTCGGCCAGCTCTCCCAGTAGGGTACCAATCAGCAGCGCACCCAGCACGACCAGCGAATTCTTGGTAGTGAAGGCATCCAGGAGACCGAGCAAGATGGTAAAAAGTCCCAGTACCGAGAAGAGAGACTCAGCAATACGCCGCGGGATGCGGTCCCCAACCTTCCAGCCAATCAACCCACCGACAAGCACGGTAAGCGCATTCAGCAATGTTCCGTCGACAGCGTGAAATATCTGCACGAGATCAGATTACTACTTTCTCTCCGGCACCAGCTTGCGCCGGTCTATAATGATACCGACTATACTGATGCAATCTGGGCAGTATTGCAAGACCCGGGCAGATTTGCTCACGGGATAACGGGATAACGGGATAATGCTGCCGCGCCCGGCCTTCCGACTGGAGCGCGCCTACACCACCGAATGGAGACGAACGTGCCGTCGCCGCAACGCTCACTCGAGAAGCAAACCTTTGCTTGGGCATACGCCAAGATCAATCTTACCCTGGATGTGCTGGGCAGGCGAGAGGACGGCTACCATAACCTGGCATCCATCATGCAGACCATTGGGCTGCACGATACCCTGCGCTTCGAGACTACCGGCGACGGAAGACTCGATTTCAGCTGCGACGTTCCTGAGCTCAATACCACTGATAATCTGGTACCGCGGGCGGCGATGCTGCTCAAGAGCGAGGCAGCGCTGCGAACATTGGGTGCCAGTATCGAGCTACATAAGGAGACGCCGGCACAGGCCGGGCTGGGAGGTGGAAGCAGCGATGCCGCCTGTACCCTGGTGGAGTTGAATCACCTCTGGGAGCTTCACATCCCACCGAGCCGCCTGCTGCAGCTGGCGGCCGAGCTGGGCTCGGATGTACCGTTCTTTCTCAGTGGCGGCACCGGCGAGATCGGCGGCCGCGGCGAGCACGTGACACAACTGCCGGCGGCGGAACCACTCTGGCTGGTACTGGCCAAGCCGGCGACCCCAGTCGCCACGGCACTGGTCTTTAGAAGTCTACCGCCGTCGGAGTATAGCGACGGGTCGAGCACCGCTCTGGTGGCCGCCGCGATTCGCGAACGGCGGCCGATACCGTTTGAGCACGTATACAATGCGCTCGAGCCGGGAGTCTGGCGCATGTACCCGGAGATAGCCATGCGACGCGAGCACCTGCTGGAAGCGGGCGCACCGCTGGTGCGTATGAGCGGTAGCGGGCCGACACTGTACGCGCCCTTTCGCACGCTGGCGGAGGCAAGCGCCGTTTTTCTGCGCGCTCGCGTGAAGATTCCCGATGTATGGCTGACTCATACTCTCTAGGCCTCCCATCCAATCATGAAAGTCATCATCGCTCACTCACAGCTGAACCGGTTTGGCGGCGGCGAACGTTCGACTTTGGCTCTCTTGCAGAACCTGGAGACGCGCCATGACGTGGAGCTCTGGACCAGCGGCTACCACGCCGACCAGACCTATCCCGAGCTGGCTCGCTTCCCTCGTCGCCTGCTCCGCCCCTTTGAATGGCTTACCGTCAGGCCGGAGGCCGGTGCGGTGGTGATCGCGCAGACCTTCGGCGCCAATCTCCTGGCGCTCCGGCATGCGCGAACCATCTGCTATCTGCATACCCAGAGATCTCGCTACCTGCAAGGAGACTTACGGCCCGACCTGGCGGCTCGCCGCTTACTTGACCGCGCATCGATTGCCAACGCGGCGCGGATACTCACCAATAGCGAGTACAGCTCTCGAAAGATCGCCGAGCGCTACGGCAGTCACGCCGAGGTCGTGCCGCCCGGCGTGACTGCGGAATTTTTCGCCGCGAGACCGTCGGTAGGCAGCTACGCTCTCTATGTGGGGCGGCTCGCGCCTGAGAAGGGCCTAGAACGTCTCCTGGACTGGTGCCGGGAAGCCGCGCTGGAGCTGGCAGTGGCTGGTGGCGGCGAGCCCCGTTACGTCGCTCATCTGCAAACTATGGCCGGGCCACTGACCCATTTTATGGGACCGGTTACTGGTGCGGCACTCTGCCGGCTGTATGCCGGCTGCCGCTTCCTGGCTTTTCTGCCCTACGGCGAGGAATTCGGGCTGGCGGCGCTGGAAGCCATGGCCGCCGCCAAGCCAGTCCTGGCGGCGCGCGAAGGCGCATTGCCGGAGTTGGTGACCGACCAGCTGACCGGATTCCTGGTAGACAACCGGCAGGATTTCGAATACGCGGCGGCCTCGCTCGCCGGCGACGATGCCCTCTGCCTGCGGCTGGGAACGCAGGGCCGAATGGCCGCGCGACCCTATTCCTGGGAGAGGTTTGCCGGTGACATCGAGAGAGTTTGCCGGGAAGTAGCGGCAAACACGGCCGGGTGAGTAATGGCTCAGGTGCCCGAGCCGCCGGCATAGTAGAAGACGATATAGCCGCCCACCAGCGCCGTAGTATAGCCGGTGAAGCGCGGGTTGCCTTCGGCGATCAGAACTTCGATCTGCCTGGGCACACTGAGTTGCACCTCGGTGGTCGTCAGATCAAATACATACGCTGGATGGGCAGCAGAAGTCACCTTCTGTACATACGCGGGCACGCTATTGACATTTCCGGAGGCAAAGGCATTTGAGTCGCTCACGACGTAGCAGTAATCGCGCTCTTGCGAATCGAGCATGAGGCGAAAGCAGACCCACCACGTCGTATAGAAGCGCGTCGCGTCATGCGCTTGCAGAAAATCGAGCAGTTGCACATCTCGTGAACCCGCCGGCACACCATATTGCTGCGTGTTCGTCGTTTCCTGGAAGGCGCTGGCCTCACCCACTCCATTGATCGTGAACACAGCCACCAGTACTATCACACCCAACAGAGCCAAGAGGTGTGAGGGGCCAAAGGAAGGGCGAGAACTCGTCCGTGCTGACAGCCAACGCCCGATGGTCTCTAGACTCGAAACCAGAGGTGCGGCGATCAGCGGCACGCCGAAATAGATGCCTATGATGTAGCGCGGCGCCGTACCAACGTTCACATACGGGGCGCGTGTGCTGGCATATTGGAGGATTGTCAGCCCGACGCCAATGACCAACATCGCCCGTCCCCACCAGCGCACGCGCAACTCTGCATCGGTAGGGATGCCGCCGGCAACCGACCCACGCCGTCGCCAGCCCCGCCATACGTCGCGCGCCAGCGGCAGCGCCGCCAGCAGCCAACAGCCAACAACCAGCCCGGAGAAGGCCAAGCCAAGCACGATTACCACCAGGATTTGGCTAATCGTCGGCGCTGCCGTGGGCGACGGCCAGGCGACGCACTCGGGGCAGACCGTACGGCTGCCAAACATACTCGGCACACTATAGAGGAACGTACCTCCTACCTGCTGAATCAGCGAAACCAGGAGGTGTACCGGGCTGCCCAAAATGGCTTCTAGTCCGCTCTTTCCGCCGTTCGATGCCCCAAGTATCTCGCGGAAGGTAGCCCCTCTCGTCTTGATGTTGCTTAGGATGAGCGGCGCCATTCCAACTATCGCGGCGCCGACAAACAGAACGGACTGGCTCGCGAGACGCTGCCCACTGACCAGTTCCGGCCGGTTGCGCCGGTCTCTGGCCAATTCTACTGCCAGTGCCAGCAAGCCCGCGAGTACAAACGGGGCGGTAAGTAACGTACTCCAGAGGCAAAGGCCAACTAGAAATCCGATAGCCGCATCGAGCAACATGACCGTACGAACGCTAATAAGCCGACCTAATCGTAAGAGGACTAAGCAGAACAGCAGCGCCACGAGCAGCAAAACATCCTGAGCATGGGCTCCGGCTCGCATCTCAAAGAACAGCTCTTGTTCCGCACCGAAGGCCAGCAGTATGAGGGTAACCGCGGCGATCAACGGCGAAAAGACCCTCCGGGTGAACAGATAGAAAATGACCAGGAAAGCCACGATTTGGATAGAAGTGACTATGTGCATGGTCGCAGTGGTAGAGCCAAAAACGGCGAAGAATAGCGCCTGGAAATAGGCATCGAGAGAGCCGATGTGATGTTGGCCGTACATGAAGACCGGGTGCGCGCCGTGCCAGAGGATATCGTCCACCATGAGCCCAAGAGTAGCCTCATCGCTGTTGGTATACGGCCACCCGCGTAACGCTAAAATCAGCCGTACCAGCGCCGTACCTGCCAGCACCACTAGAACGAAGATTATCTCGCGGCGCTGCGCCAGGGTAAATCGAGCATTCCGATGAGCCGCTCGGGGTTTGGCAGCGTCAGGATACGGCGTCTCCATGTGAGCAGTGTCATCGCCTGTCGCAATTTCCCGTCGCATGCCCATTCAAGACCTCCACTTGTTCATGACCGCAAACCAACTCTGCGGGATCTGTGACCACCGGCCAAAACACCTTGACATGAATCGCCACTTGGCTCTCACTCGCAGCTCTTCCAAAGCTGCAGGACCCGACGCTCTACCATGAGTGGCCAGGGGCCAATCGTACCCAGGTCACCACCAGGTCGCAGACGAAACTAGTATAGCGGCGTCACGTTACGGGCGATACCGGCATAGGGTATTGGTACCGCCGGCCGGACACATCCTTACGCACTACCCCCGGGTTGAGTGGGACAGCGACCCTGGGAAACCCTTAACCCCATATAGACAATATGGGCGAGATAGAGCAAGATAGAGGAATGTAGGGTACGTAGCGAGCTGGCAGACATCCGGCCTGCGAATGGTATATTCGATACGAGGGGAGAGGCTGCGGAGCAGCGGCCGGTGATGACAAGGGCAGCGGATGATGAGTACAGGTGACAAGCATGGTAGTGTACATTCGGCGTACGGAGTAGATGTCGATTAGGACACACGGCCACCATTTGACGCCCGGCTGCGTCGCTCCACCAAGGGCATGGCCAAGCGGAGCGGCCAGTCGCTACTCCGGCTGCTCTTCGGTGCGCTAGGCTACTGCACCCGAACGAGCGCGGAACGTGTCCAACCAGGCTCCGGCGAACCCGACGCCCCCGGCGGAGAGATACGGCGTATCCTAGTGATACGGGTGGATCTCCTGGGAGATGTGGTGCTCTCGCTACCGGCGGTTCGCCTGCTCAGACGCGCCTACCCCGAGGCCCAGATCGATATGCTGGTGCAGAAGTCCACCGCGGGCATACTGGAAGGCCAGCCAGGCATTAGCCGGGTTCTGGCCTACGATCCCCACATCTGGCGGCGACCGGCAACCTATCTCTGGCCGGCCAACTGGACGGTAGCTCTACGCCTCCTGCAAATGATGCGGGCGGCACACTACGACCTGGCAGTCTCCATCTCCGGTGACCTGGGCAGCATACTGGCCCGTCTCTCCGGTGCCACCCGGAGGTTTGGCTACGCACGCGAAGCCTATCCATTTTTCCTTACCGACCCCCTTCCCGGCGGTCGTTACCTGACCCATCAGCACGAGACCCGCTATGTCCTGACACTAGCTGAAGCCGCCGGAGGCATCGGCGCCGGCCCAGGCGACGCCGCACCACAGCTTTCTCTCACGCCGGTCGCCGAGAAGCAGGTAGCCGGAATGATGGACCGGGCCCGCAGGGTCATGGACCGCCATGGTCCCATGGTGGCGTTACATGGCGGAGCGCGCAATGGTCAGGCCAAACGCTGGCCCACGGGCCATTTTGCCCGGTTGGCGGAGCGTCTGGTGGAAGAGTACGATGCGCTGGTGGTGCTTACCGGCGCTCCCGGCGAAGTCGCTCTAGCTCAGGCTATTCAAGAGAAGTGCCGCTACCCGCTGCTCGATGTGGTAGGCCGCACCTCGCTGCCCCTCCTCACGGCTTTGCTTGGTGCGGGCGATCTGGTGATCTCGGGAGATAGCGGTCCCATGCACATAGCCTGTGCGGTCGGTACGCCGGTGATCTCGCTGCATGGACCTACCGATCCGGAGCTTAGCGGCCCAACCTCGGACGGCGCGTTGGTGCTCCGGCGTAACCTCTGGTGCTCGCCGTGCTACGACGCCAGCGCCACTGCCGAGTGCCCATTCGGCAATCCCGTCTGTATGAAAGACTTGACCGTTGACATGGTTTTTCGAGGCGCGCGCCAGATGCTAGGGGGCTACCACCTGGACCGTCAGAAGCAACTCATTTCCGCCAGTAAAAGGACGCACGATCACTATGCAGCAGCAGCTCCGTCAGATTCCTATGATTCCCCAGATTCCCCGGGTTCCGAGACTCCCCCGAATATCCCGAATCCCCGCGAGGCCGGTTCCCGTTGACCTGGGGGAGAGTCCCCGCATCTGTGTCATCAAGCTGGCCACGCTTGGCGACCTGCTGCTGGCCACCCCAGCACTCCACGCGCTACGGGACCGCTATCCGGAGGCGACCATCGACATCCTCACCACCCCGGGTTCCGCGGAGCTGTTACGCGACTCCCAGCTGATCCGGCGCCTGTTCGTCCTCGACAAATATGCCTTTGATACTCCCGCGCAGCTGTTGCAGGACCTCCGGCCAACCCTGGTTTCCAGCGCGCTGCTGGCCCGCCTACGCCGAGAACGCTACGATGCGGTGCTGCTTCTTCACCACCTGACTCTCGCGCGCAGTCGAGTCAAGTCCTGGGCCTTGCTGCGGGCTATCGCACCGCGCACCAGCATCGGACTGGACAACGGCTGGGGCGGTTTCCTCGATGTACGTGTGCCCGACAATGGCTTTGGTATACGTCACGAGGCGGAGTATGCCCTCGAAGTCGCACGCGCCGCCGGGGCGGAGATAGGGCACGGTGCGTATCCCCTTCGGCCCGCCGACCTGGGGTGGAATGATCTGGAGACACCCGACACCGCTTCACCGCGTCGAGCAGGCCCAGAGCTCGCTCCGCTGGTGGCGTTGCACCCGGGAAGCGGCAGCTATAGCCTGGCCAGACGCTGGCCCGCCGAGCGCTACAGCGAGCTGGCGGATACCCTTCATCGCGACTATGGCGCCCGCATTCTCCTGATTGCCGGCAGCGAGGAACGTTCGCTGGAGCGGAGGATTCGCCAGAAGCTGGGTTATCCCCAGTGGATGGAGTCGTCGCTCTCGGAGCCGTACCACCAGTTGGCGCGCCGTCTCGCCAGCTCGGCGATCTTCATAGGGAACGATTCCTTTCCCATGCACCTGGCGGCGCTGGTAGGCATACCCACCGTCGGCGTCTTTGGGCCCTCCAACCACCAGGCATGGGGGCCGTATCGCCCCGACGCACCTCGAGAAGCATATGTAGTACGGCGAGGTGATCTGGCCTGTAGCCCTTGCTTTTACCGGGGGCACTCTCTGGGGATGCCGGAGGGGTGTCCGCCGCGAAACTGCCTTAACGAGCTTCCAGTTGAGCGGGTCCTCTGGCCGGTGCGCCGGTTGCTGGCTCAGCATGGCTACCGCCCGGCGAGCGCTGAACCGCTCGGCTGAAGTTGCCGATTTCGATTTCCGGTAGCTCCTGGCGCAAAGTCGAAATCATCCGGCGGATGCCCAGCGGCTCACCCAAGCTCAACGATCCCGGCCGGCAGGACTCCGGCAATCGCGGCCAGAGTACCTCAGGATCGATGGTGAGGTTACGCAGCTGCACCAGTCTCACGCCAGTCTCGCGCAGAAAGTCCACCAGAGCGGCGACCTCAGCTTCGGTGTCGGTAAGACCGGGTAAACACAGCAGATTGATCGAGCTATACACTCCCGCATCTCGCGCCAGCTTGAGCGACGCGGTGACATCCTTAAAGGAATAGCCTATAGGGCGATAATAGGCGTGGTACGTGTCGGGGCGGGCGGATATGGTGCTGGCGCGCAGCATGTCAAGCCCTGCATCGTAGAGCCGCTGTAGTGCACGGGGATTGCTGGCGTTGGTATTGATATTGATGACTCCAGCGCTGGTACGTTCCCGTATGGCACGAATCGACTTTTCGATGATGCGCGCCTGCAGCAGCGGCTCACCCTCACACCCCTGGCCAAAGCTGATGATGGTCTCGGCGCCACTCTCCAGGTGGGCTACTGCAACTTGCACCACCTCGTCCACGCTGGGAACAAAGGCCAAGCGGTCCTGAGGCGAAATCAGCTCATCCTCCTCCTGCTTGGAAATACACCCGATGCAGCGGGCGTTGCAGCCCCCCGAAACCGCGATGGCGCCTTCCCAACGCCTAAAGAACAGGTTACTGGCGGTGGGGCACTGGTAGTCGAGCGCGCAGTGAGCATGCTGCTGCAATATTCGATTTTCCGGGCTGGCCGAGACTCGCTGGTCTACCAGGCGCTTCAAGCGGCGAGCATCGAAGTTGCGCGGCAACCAGCGTTCCGGGCGGTCGGTGGCTACGGCCGCGACCACCAGACGACCTCTCAGACCGGCCACCGCGGTGTAGCCGAAGAAAGGGAGGGGCGACATGTTATCGGTAGAGGCATAAGCCGGAAGCGCGGTGCGCGTGTAGCCAATGGGCAGCAGCGCCGCCAGCGCCCATCCAACATCGGGGTCAAGCTCGAATCTCGCACCGCTGGAATCGCGGCCCACCGCCAGCCGCTCGGGCAGCATTGCCAGGGTCGCTCCCTCGGGAAGCGGAATCAGCTCGCCGGCCAGTAGCGGCTTACCGCTGTAATCCAGCGCCTGCCAGCCACGCCGCTCGCCGATCTCACCGCGAGCCGTGCTATACACCACGTAGGGTTGCGACCTGGATGCGCTAGTCATAGAACATTCGCGCTGGAGACCTGTCCCCTTTAGGGGATCGGGAGGAAAGCGCGTTCCCCTTTCTCATACGAGTAGCCATCAGCCTGCTGGATGGCGTGACAATACCGATGGTTGATGCCCGCAACGGTCGTACCCCGAGTGGTGATATTGAACGAACCGGAGGCGCGTACGGCGACCCTCCCGGTGTAGGTCCCGACCTTCGTCCCAGCCCTCACCACGTCGTTGGCCTTTGG
>JBKQTH010000118.1:0-9997 GCA_052143275.1 Ktedonobacterales bacterium
CAGCGCCATCTCTGGGTGGGGCGACGGTCTCGACTGACCTCGTGTTCACGGCCACGCTCACTGGCGAGGTCGTAGCGCTCTCGCGCCTGAACGGATCGATCGCCTGGTCGGCGCAGCTCCCGTCCTACTCGAATGCGCCGTTGGCCATCGTTGGGGATACGCTGCTCGCAGGGGTGACGAACGCGCATCCAGAGGTGATCGCTTATCGATTAGCCTCTGTCTGATGAAATCAGGAAAGCACGAAAGGATCCATCCCGCATGCTCCCGCTTATCTACACAACGCCTGCCTATACCATCACTTTCGTCGGTGTCATCGTCATCACGCGCGTCCCGGAGGTCATCCGCGCCAACCGGTGGCGGCCCCAACACGATCCCACTGCCCGCCAGGCTGATCGCGGGTCACTGGTGGTGATGAGTATCGTGGTCGGAGGAGGCGTGATCGCCGCCTGTATCCTGCCACTCGTCTGGACAAGCGCCACGATTCCTTCGCTCCGGCCCCAGGTGACGCTGGTCGGTATCGGCGTCATTGTCCTCGGTGCCGCGCTACGCTGGTGGTCTATCTTCACCCTCGGGCGGTACTTCACCTTTGAGGTGGCGGTGCGTTCCACACAGTCGGTGGTGCAGTCCGGGCCCTATCGCTTCGTGCGGCATCCCTCCTATACGGCAATCCTGATCATGTTGCTTGGCGTGGGAATAGTACTTCTGAATTGGGCCAGCATCGTCGCCATTCTCGCCGGCGGACTGATCGGTCTGGGCTATCGCGTCCGAGTGGAAGAGCGCGCCCTGGTGGAAGCGCTGGGCCAGCCCTACGTAGACTATATGCGCCATACCAAGCGCTTCATCCCATTCATTTTCTAAAGCGCTGGGAGCGATCGGTGCGCGTGCACTCGCATGCCTGTTGGCAAATAGTGGATACTAACTCATTCTCGACCCTTGGCGTTTCTGGGTCGGTTATGGCCCTTATGGCTTCCTTCCGAGTCGTCTATGAGAGGTTGCGCCAGCTCAATCTTGAGCAAGGCGACGACGAACCAGAAGCATCTCATGTCAACTCGCGGTAGGAGCGAAGAGAACTCCTGTCTAGACGACCAATATCCTCTAGTCTGCGTTTCTTCCTGCGTCCCGATCACCTCGTGTAAGCAGAAGTGGGGAGTGCCGAGTACGATCAGCTGTCAAGTGTGACGTGACATCAGAAGTGCGCAACACCGGTGTTGTAAACCCAACGCAAGTGATGTCCTCACAACATATCGTCTGTCACCGACTTTATTGTCCTGCCACCGACTTTATTGTCCTGTCACCGAGTTTATTGTCCTGTCACCGAGTTTATTGTCACGGTACATTCGTGTACCCTGACAATAAAGTCGGACACTAACATAATGTAATCAGTTTGGGAAATTTCAGGCTTGGTACTGCTGAGTTTCTAGTTCACATAATGTAGAAAGTTGGACACTCGCGTTCTCAGCAGGCCGATCACAACGCTTGAATCGGACAATTGTTGGACACTAAAACAGGTCGTAGGACGGTGCTGGCTACTTACTCAATCTACTCATAAAAAGAGGAGGTTGGGCACGATGAACCCTTCAATTTGAGGTCAGATGGCGAAAGTAGCCAGCACAACTGCAATCCTTTCCGTAACCACTGGGTAAAGGCTGTGCGCTCACATCGCCAATAGGTAGCGGTGAGTAGTGGAGCATTGTAGGTCACTGGACCGGGGGTTATCTGACTCCGAATGGATCGCCTGGTGATGTCGGCGCTACCAACATACCTGCCGACGAGAACATCATGGACAGTGGATGGACGTTGGCAGCTGGAGCGCACTAGCCCCTACGTGGCCCCACCAGCTCCGACACTCGAGCATGAGAGCGGAGGAACCGACGGCACGTGTCACGCAGGGTCGGGTGTCCTGAAATTGAGCGAACATCGCTTCAACGACAGGAAGGACGTCAATGAGACCAATCTTCCCAGTAGTGATGATGCTCCTGATCTGTTGCTCACTGGCTCTTGTCTTAGGGCGCGCAACCTCATCACAAAGCGGGATTACCGATGGTTTCTATTTGAACATTGTCAGTCTCGCTAGGTAACTGTTCAGCCCCAGTTGCGCTGTAGTGTAGCATAGGGACATGACGCCAGATGAACGGATCGCCGAACTCGAAGGGATACTTGCCGAACAGCGCCAGCAGTTAGATGTGGCGCTGGCGCTGAACGCCGTGCTGCAGGCACGCGTTGAGGAGCTGGAGGCGCGACTGGCCAAGGACAGCCACAACAGCAGTAAACTCCGATCGACGGACGGCTTGGGCCGGAAAACCAAGGAGCATGGTGAAAAAGCCTGCTCGAATTACCGTTCGGCAGGCGTACGGCTCCCTTGCCCCAGCTAGACCTGCGAGCCGCCCAGAGCGGCGAGGAACCCATCGGGATCACTCAGACTCATGGCCAGCCACCGCATGCGGATGGGGAATCCCAATGCACGTGCACGCACCGGGGGCTCGATCTCGAGCGTGACGACGCCTTGGAGCGAGCCATTCACGACCCACCGCCCGCGCAGCAGGGTGTGAATGCCGAGGTCGTACCAGATGTCGCGACGCCGGCCGAGCCGGCGCGCCTGTGTGAGCGAACGGCGCGGGATGCGGGCCTGGAAACCCCAGCCCATCCGCGCCTGCAGCTCCTCCTCGCTTAGCTCCACCCCTGAGCGGCGCGGACCGAGTCCCAGCACCCACGTGAATGCGAGCATCGCACGGTTGTAGCGCAGCGCGAAGTGGCGTGTCTGATGGCTCACGGCGATTCTTCCCTTCCTGTACATGACTGCCCACAGCGGCTGGGAGCGCGCGGCTCTCTCTGGTGCTCCGACACTCCCGCTGTCTCGATCCCTCTCTCCTCTACATACTACGTCGTACTACGTCCGCACCACTTGAACCGCGCAGTCGGGCGTGGTAGGGTGCATGCCATCTGGAAGGGGGCGTTCATCTGCATGGGGTCGCACGCGGAAAGGGAGGGTTCTATGATGGGCACGAAAGCGTGGCTCTTTACGCCGATACACGCGCACTCCCTCGATGAGTTGGTCCCGGCTGACCACTTCTATCGCCACCTGGACCGCGTGTTGGACCTCGCCTTCGTGCGCGCGTTGGTGCAGGACTGCTATGCCGGCAATGGACGTCCCAGTGTCGATCCGGCGGTGTTCTTTAAGCTCCAGCTGGTGATGTTCTTCGAAGGAGTACGCTCCGAACGCCTGCTCATGCGCCTGGCTGCCGACCGGCTCAGCGTTCGGTGGTATCTGGGCTACAATTTGGACGAACCGTTGCCGGATCATTCAAGCCTGACCCGCATTCGCACGCGCTACGGACTGGAAGTCTTCCGTCGCTTCTTCGACACCGTCGTCGAGGAGTACTACATGTGATTCAGGCGCCTTTGGTTCCGAGAATTGAAAGAGGGGAGGCAGAAGTCAACGAAGATTTTCTGCTCCTCCTCATGAACTACGTACCTGTCAGGTACCCAGGTACGACATTGCCGTACCTGGTGTAGGATGCGAACGCTGTAGCGCGAAAATTAAGTTCGTCACTGAGTCGCTTCCATGAAGCCGCTAAAATTCAGCGATCTAGCGAACAAGAGTTATGTCGACAAGATAATTAAGTTTGATACTATTGGCTCCATCAGACTCATATGAGATTCTGAACACGAAAATTAAGTTCGTTACTCAACGAACAGGCTCTGATCAAAGGTCACCGTCATCTTCATGACACCTGGTCATGAGAAAGGGTACGGGGCACTGGCTGCGCAGGGACTACAGCCGCTCTACAACGCGACTGTCAAGCTACCCCAAAGTGGCTCCCTGTCTGTTTCCAATAGCGCCATTCGAGCAGACAGCCAAGACACGCGGAGAGGGCAAAGACCAGGTAGGGTAGTCCCAGTCCATGATCAAAAAGTCCAGCGTCTCGCACCAGCACCAGAGCGGCAGCTAGCAGGAATCCTGGACCTGTGACGGCGCAATGGACTTCGCGGCAGTGCCAGTAGTTTTGCAGGCAATAGACCCCGTAGCCGACAAAGTACACCAGCGTAAGGCTATCTCCCCAGTACGAATGCGTCAGGGCGTTGAGTCCGGAATCCGCGGCAGCGACGAGGACGGTAGCAGGGATAGCGAACCACAGGGAATGGAGCAGCGGGATGCGGCGCATATGCAGAGTCTCCTTCAGCCGGCAGCAGCTCGACGAGCGCAAACAGATGGTGTGATACAATAAAAACGACTGTACGTTCTTTATTGTATCACAATGAGGACAGGCTTTCACACCAGCACAAGAGTTCACGTGGTACCGAGGGATTACTGAGAAACTCTGCTATCCTACCAGGATAAAATGTCCGAGTCGGGTGAAGCCGCCTACCACATCTGCTATCCAAGGAGCACGTGATGCCGAAGACGAGCGCTGCCGCCAAAGCGGCGCGCCAGGAGCAAATTCTGAACGCCGCCGTGCGCTGTTTTGCCCGCAAGGGCTACTACGCCACCACCATCGAGGATCTGGTAGTGGAGACCGGTCTCTCACGAGGCGCACTCTATCTGTACTTTCCGAACAAAGAGGCGCTCTATCTCGCTCTTGCCGACCGCTGGAACTGCGGGTTAGAAGAGGCGGTCCAGCGTCGGGTGACGCCGGGTCTGTCTCCAGGAGCGGTCCTGCAGATGGTCATCGAAGTGACTGGTGCCCAGGTTGAATCCGATGCTGCGGCCTGCCGGGTGCTGATGGAGGGATGGACGCTTGGACAGGTGATCCCTGAATTGGGGGAACAGGTGAGGCGGCAACAAGAGCAGGCGAAGCAGGTCTTCACGCAGCTGCTCCAGGCAGGCATCGCCAGCGGGGAATTCCGTGCTGACGTGCCCATTCCCCTGCATGCTCAGATGCTCACCGCACTGCTCCAAGGGCTCATGGTGGAGTGGCACCTGCACCCCAGAACTGTCCACTGGCAGCAGGTGGCTGTGGAAACCGTGCGCAGCCTCTCCAGATCGGGGCGGTAGCTCCGCGGCGCACCATGTAATGTGCCTATTCGCACCGCAAGCACTCGGTGCTCTTCCATTTTCGAGGGCCGAGGAAAGAAGAGCCGAGCGGAGATGGCCAAGCGAAACGAAAGGAAGATACACCCATGTCAGCATCTCAGGAGCGTCAACCTACCCTCGATGCGGTTGCCCCTCGTTTTCTTGCCGGAGATATGGAGCAAGCGCTGGCCTTTTACGGGCAACTTGGCTGTGCGAGCCCCTACCACGACTACGGGTTTGGCGTTATCGAACGTGATAGGTGTAGCGTGAGAATAAAGTTGGACACTAACATAATGTCGGAAACGCCATAAAATTCTAGGCTGCCACTGCTCAGTTTGGTGTCGACATAATAATGACAGTTGGACACTCACAGCCGACTCGAGCCCATCAGTATCATGTAGTTTGGATAATTGTTGGACACTTAACCCCTCGTCATGCTCGAAGTCTGATCGACGACATCGCTGTGCAGGCTATTATCTCAATCCACTCACAACTAAGAGAAGGTTGAGCACGATGAAGCCGTCAATCTGTGGTCGGATGGCGGAAGTAGCCAGCACAGCAGCTCGCGGCGCGCGATCGTCAGCTTGTGCACCTCGTCGGGACCGTCGGCGATGCGCAGCGTGCGCAGCCCCGCGTAGAGGCTCGCCAGCGGGAAATCGGGACCGACGCCTGCGGCCCCGTGGACCTGGATGGCGCGGTCGACGATCTTCAACGCCATCTGGGGCACCGCGACCTTGATCATCGCGACGTAGTTGCGAGCCTCCTTCTGGCCGACGGTGTCGATCATCTCGGCCGCCTTCATGACCAGCAGCCGCGCCGACTCGATCTCGATCCTCGCCTCCGCTATCCACTCGCGGATCACGCCCTGGTCCGCCAGCCGAGTGCCAAAGGCCACGCGTTCAGTGGCACGCTTGGCCATCAGCTCCAACGCCAGCTCGGCGCCGCCGATCGTGCGCATGCAGTGATGGATGCGGCCGGGACCCAGTCGCGACTGGGCAATCGCGAAACCGCCGCCTTCCTCACCCAGGAGGTTGGACACCGGCACGCGGCAGTCCTTGAAAAGGATCTCGCCGTCGTCTTGCGGATAGCCGAAGACGGAGAGGCCCCTGACGATCGTCATCCCAGGCGTGTCCATCGGCACCGGCACCAGCACCTGCGACTGCTGCCGGTGCTTGGGCGCATCAGGATCGGTCTTGCCCATGACGATGGCGACCTTGCAGCTCTTACGCAGCGAGCCGCTGATCCACCACTTGCGACCGTTGATCACGTACTGGTCGCCGTCGCGGCGGATCGAGGTCTCGATGTTCGTCGCGTCGGACGACGCCACCTGCGGTTCTGTCATCGCGAAGCAGGAACGGATCTCGCCGTTCAGCAGCGGTTCGAGCCACTGCTTCTTCTGCTCCGGCGTCCCGAACTCGGCGAGGATCTCCATGTTCCCGGTGTCCGGCGCGCTGCAGTTCATCGCTTCCGAAGCAAGCTGGTGGCGCCCCAGCCGCTCGGCCATCGGCGCGTACTCGACATTGGTGAGGCCGGCGCCACCGAGCCGCTCCGACAGGAACAGGTTCCACAGGCCACGGACGCGTGCCTCCGCCTTCAGTTCCTGCAGGATGGGCGGCCTCCAGAACGGCTCGGGCGCGTCCTTCATCTGCTCGCGGAAGACGATCTCTGCCGGTCTCACTCTTTGGTCGACGAAGTGGTTCAGATCGTCGAACACCTGCCAAGCCCGCTCCGAAATTGCAAACATCTCGCGCCCCCTTACTTCCCCCGGAACACAGGGCGCCGCTTCTCTAGAAAAGCCCTCGCCGCCTCGCCCGCATCTTCAGTGCGGGCGCACCGCACGTGTCGGTCCGCCTCCCGATCGAGCTGCTCGGCGAAACCCCCATCCATGGCGTCGTTGAGGTTGGCTTTGATCGCGCGCAGTGTGAGCGGCGCGAATGCGGCGATGCGCGCTGCGCGCTCGCGCACAAACCCGCTCAGCTCGCCGTCATCCACAACCGCGCTCACGAGTCCAATCCGCTGCGCCTCCTGCGCCGTGAATTTGTCCGCCAGGAGATAGAGCTCGCGCGCCTTGGCGGGGCCGACGATGCGCGGCAAGGTCCAGGTGCCGCCGAAATCGCCCGAGAGCCCCGCGGTCATGAAAGCGGTGTTGAACATCGCGGAGGATGCCGCATAGCGGAGGTCGCATGCGCACGCCCAGGCGAGCCCGGCACCGGCGCACGCGCCGTTGATTGCCGCGATGGTCACCTTTGGCATTCCATGCAGCAATTCCGAGGTTCGCATGTGGTGACGCAGATTGGCGATGCTCGCGTCGAGACTGTCCTGCCGATGCGCGGAGGCCGCTCCCGACGCGCCGAAGCCGTGCAGGTCGCCGCCGGCACAGAACGCCCGTCCTGCTCCGGTGAGTATGAGGACTCGAATCGAATCATCCGCTGCCGCGCGCTCCATCGCCGCCGCCGCGAGCTGCACCAGCTCGCCGCCCATGGTGTTCATGTGGTCGGGACGGTTGAGGACGATGGTGGCGATGCCGTCTCCGGCCTCGTACAGAATGTCGCTCATGAGAATCGTGCCTCCCGTTTCTCCCGAAACGCGGTTACACCCTCGCGCGCGTCCGGGTGGTAGTCGGTGACCGCGGTCCGGATGGCGATGTCGTCGAACGCCTGCTGCAGCGTGGTTTCCGCTGCGTTGTAAAGGGAGCGTTTGAGCATCCGCATCGCCGCCTGCGGGCCGGCCGCCAGCTCCTCTGCCAGTGCCGTCGCCCGCACCATCAATTGCTCAGGCTCCACCACCTCGTGCACGAGACCCAGCTGCAGCGCTTCGTCGGCGGTGACGATGCGCTTGCGCAGGAAGAAGTCGATCGCCTTGGCCAGGCCGATCAACTGCACCGTCAGCGCGTGCCCGCCCTCGTCGGGGAGCAGGCCGAAGCGCAGCGTGGCCGAGCCGAGCCGCGCCGTCGACGATGCGATCCGGAAGTCACAGGCCAGAGCCAAGCTCAGACCGGTCTGGATGGCGAGCCCGTTGATCGCCGCGATGGTGATTTTGTCGAGTGCGCGCACCGCGAGGATGAGGCTCTGCGACATGGTGCGCAGCCCTTCATACGTCCCCATGGGATCGTGGTGCCCGCTTGGCAGGTCCGGCACCAGCGCCTTGGCACCCTGCCAGTCGCGCGTCCGGCCCGACATGTCGTCGCCCGCACAGAACGCACGCCCGGTGCCGGTGATCACGACCACCCGCACGTCATCGTCCATCTGAATCTGGGTCAGCGCTTCCGTCAGGTCCCGCTTGATGGCCTGCGTGGTGCCGTTGAGGTGATCCGGCTGATTGAAGGTGATGGTCGCCACGCCTTTGTCCGATGTCGCGATGTCGAAACCGCGGAACCTGCCCTGCATCATATCAGACGCTCGACGATCATCGCCATGCCCTGGCCACCGCCCACACACATGGTCTCGAGGCCGATCGACCTGCCTTCGACCTCGAGGCCATTGAGGAGTGTGGTCATGATGCGCGCGCCCGTCATGCCGAAAGGGTGGCCGAGGGCGATCGCGCCGCCGTGCGGGTTGAATCGTTCGGAGAACGGATCCATCCCCACCGCCTCGCAGACCGGCAGAACCTGCGCGGCGAAGGCTTCATTGAGCTCCATGAGCTCGATGTCGTCGATGGTCATGTGCGCGCGCGCCAGTACCTGTTTCACCGCCTCGATGGGCCCCACACCCATGATCTCCGGCTCGATGCCACTGACCGCCGACGCAACGATGCGCGCGCGTGGGCGGATGCCCAGCTCCTTCGCGCGCGACGCGCTCATCACCGCCGCCGCCGCCGCCCCGTCGTTGAGCGGGCACGAGTTGCCGGCGGTGACCGAACCGCCCGGCTTGAAAGCGGGCTCCAGCGAGCGGATCGCTTCCAGGGTGGACTCTGGGCGCGGCCCGTCGTCCCTGCCGACCACTGTGCCATCAGCTTTCGTGTAGGCGGAGATCTCGCGCTCGAAGAAACCGTCGCTCTGCGAGCGCACCGCGCGTTCCTGGGAGCGCTGGGCGAAGCGATCCATGTCCTCGCGCTTGACGCCGAAACGCGCGGCGACGTTCTCCGCAGTCATCCCCATCGAGATGTAGACGTCCGCGATCTTGCCGTCGCCACGGCCCGTCAGCTTCGGATGCTGCGCGTCCGGGTCGCGCGGCGCGCCCGAATACTGCGAGACCGATTCCACGCCACAGGCGACGAAGGCGTCGCCCTCGCCGGCCGCGATCGCGTGGAACGCCATGCGGATGGTCTGCAGGCTGGAGGCACAGAAGCGGTTGACAGTCGTCCCCGGCACGGAGTCGGGCAGCCCAGCCAGCAATGCGGCGCGGCGGGCGATGTTGCCACCCTGCTTGCCCTCCTGCACGGCGCAGCCGGCGATGACGTCACAGACATCGGGACCGGCCAGCTCAGGCACCTTGTCGAGCGCGCTCCGAATCGCAAACGCCAGCAGGTCGTCCGGACGCACGTCGACCAGAGATCCTTTGCGCGCGCGACCGATGGGCGTGCGGGCCGTCGCGACGATGACCGCCTCAGCCATGCTGGTCCTCCTGGACCATGATCGGTTCGAGCAGCTCGCGCGGCAGGTCCTTGTTCTTGCTCAGCGTCCACACCGGTGGGCGGCGCTCGAGGAATGCGCGCACTCCCTCCACGGCATCCGACTGCTTGCCCGTCCAGGCGAAGAGGACGCGCTGCCATTGCAGGACGGTGTCGCGGTCGACCTCGTCCACTGCCCTCAGCCCGACCAGTCGGGTGATGGCGGCTGAGACAGGCGCGACGTTTTCTGCGATGTCACGAGCGATCTCCAGGGCGACCGGCAGCACCTCTTCTGTGGGTACGGCGCGTGTCGCCAGGCCGAGATCGACCGCTTCGCGTCCATTGAACATGCGACCGGTCAGCAGGAGGTCCATCGCGCGCGAGTAGCCGATGGTGCGCGGTAGGCTCCAGAGCAGGTCGGCGTCCGGCATCACGCCT
>JBKQTH010000119.1:0-19295 GCA_052143275.1 Ktedonobacterales bacterium
GTCGAGGGAAGCCATAGAGGCGGCCACGGGCAAGCCGGTGCTTAGCGAGGCTAACTATAAGCAATTGCAGCAGGAAAGACAGAAAGAACTACAGCCGCCACTCTTTTCAGAAGATTGAAGCACAGCCGGATGACTAATTGGGACTGATGAGCAATCGGACTGTTAGTGGGAGGTATATCATGACGAGTAAACTCGAGAGAGCAGGCGAGAACCTGGGCTCTGCATTGATTGGGATTGCCTTTTGGGTTGCCTTTTTTTGCTTTCTATACTTCCGGTTTGGACTATTCCATAACACTATCTTGATTGCCGCTTTTGGCGCATCCCTAGTCTTGGGTGCGATAGGTTGGGTATCCGAAGCCTTCGACGACAACGCTAAAACGAATAGGCAAATCAAGGAAATACTAGGCATAGAGGCGAAAAGTGAAACGACGGAGTCCACTGGCCCCGTGTTAGCCACTGCACCTGAAGTTCCTCCTACAGTTGTAGCTTCTGCACCTGCCACAATTGCCCCGTCCCCGACACCAGTAGCACAGCAGCCTGCGGTGCCAGAACCACCTACCCAGCACCCAAGCACGACTCTAGTACCTGCCACCATGACCGCCGAAGAGAAGCTCGACCGTATCTTCAAGATTATGGAGAACCAAGGCCGGGGCCACTTCGCCTCTAGCTTATTATGGAGCTTGTTTGGTATTGCAGGCGGGTGCCTCGTTGGATATATTATTCCGCGCTGATTCCTGGCTAGCAAAATCCCCCTGGCGGAGATTCCAGGGGGATTAAGGGTGCGAGTTAGGCGAAGCAAGTCGGGACAGGAGATGCGTGCGAGCCTTGCTCATAGCATCCTGAACACATATGTGCACTGAGCGTGGCCGATCACATCCTGCTTGTGGGCGAGCTGCGGCTTTTAGCCTTGAGACCATCGGTCGGGAGGCATGTGCTGAAGCGTAGAAGGCCTCAAGGCGGTGGGTACATCTAGCTTACATGGGGATCAGTTCGCTGACCTTCTCTTGGACAATTCCTACAGGATGTAGATTTCGAAGCTTGTTGCACCGAAAAGGCCAATTTTGGGCACTTGTTTGCCGCTTGTTGCGCAGGCTTTTCGGCGAGTGTTGCACCAATCCGGACTTATACTGACGTTTGTTTCACCAATGCGGGCTGACAATTTATGCGAGCACGAGAATCACATGTAGATTTCGGCGCTCATTGCGGCAAAATGGCCGCTTTTGGGCACGTATTCGCCGATTATTGCGCCAAACCGAACTCGGCTGATCTGTTCTTTGCACTGCACAACCGCAGATCCACACGCTCCATCGTAACTACCATAGTTATGTGGCATAGGAGGATAGGACACGAGGGCTGTGGAGCCGACTCTTTTCCAGAGCTGGCAGACGGCAGACTGAGCAGGTACTTCCTGCTGCGCACCGCTGGCCCCGCTGCCGTCAGCAGAGCTGCTTAGCTAAAGGAGCGCTGCCTCCAGCCAATATAGATGGCGAAGATGACCGCGATGAGCGTACCGGCAACGATGGAGAAGGTGTTCTTGAGAGAATTGGTGGGATACAGGCCAGTGACGACCAGAGCTACGCGCCCAATGACGTCGACGCCCAGCAACACTATAGCGAGCACTGCGGCCCACCGCTTTAGCGTGAGGACCAGCACTCCGCTCAGCACATAGCAGGCGCCGATCGCTGCTGACGAGTAGCTGACGAGGCTCCCACTCGAGGTCGTAATGCCAAAGAAATTGTGGGTAAAGCCGGTCACCATCTCGGCCAGACCAAAGAGAATCATCAAGCAGGCAAACAAGATGATATCCCACGTGTGCGTGAGGTGTGCCGTCTGCTCAGGTGATGGGGACAGGAGTGGATTGCTCATAGCGCTGTGCCTCCGACTAGGCCTACTGGTTCCTGATACGAATCATGGTTTGGTCGAGAATGCTGCCCTGTCGCTACTCGGACCCGAATGCGGCGCCGCAATGCCCTGTAACAGAGCATCCACCACGGTATCTGGCCTATACAGGCGCTGAGCAGCGGGATCGAGAAACTCGACAAAGAGACCACCCAGTATCAGCGAGAGAAATATCTGCAGCAGGATGAAGGTAGGATCTAGATCAGTACGTACCTCACCCCGCACTTGGGCACGTTCGACGATGGGACGGAACTCTTGCAGGCGTGGAGTAATGACCTTCCCGACAAATGCCTGAGAAACTTTAGGGTTGGTCTTGAGTTCGGCCATCATTTTGGTGAACAACTTCCCCATGAAGGGGTCACCACCGTACACTTCCAGCGAGCCCTTGGCCAGATAGAGCAAATCATCGCGAATACTTCCAGTGTCTGGAAGCAGGTTGCCGCCACGCAGGAGGTAGAGTGCGTCACTGACGATGTCTTCTTTCGCCGACCAGCGGCGGTAGATCGTGGTCTTGCCCACGCCGGCGCGCTGCGCGATGGCTTCAATACTGAGGCCGGCAAGGCCCTCTTCGGCAAAAAGTTCAAGCGTTGCCTCCAGAATCGCCTGATGTGACTTCTCGCTCCGGCGGCGGCCAGTTTTGTGGCCAGTAGTATTGGCAGTATTCATGGCAGTATGCATGGCAGTACCGGTATTTCTTTCCAGGTCAACCGCTGGTTCGGCGTCCGTACGCCGATATTGCCAGAGTGATAAAAATGATGAGTAAGCCTACACACCAGGCTAGCGCCTGCCCGATATAGCTACCGTTAGGCTGACCCAGCACCAGGCCGCGAACCGCAGTAATGATGACCGAGACCGGTTGATGCTCGGCGAACGGACGGAGCCAGCTGGGCATAGTGCTGGTAGGTACGAGCGCGCTACTGACGAACATCAGCGGAAGCCCCCAGATCACCACCGACTGCTGCACCGCTTCCACACTGTGGAGCAGCAAGCCCAGAACCACATTAAACCATGAAAACATGAAGCTGCTGAGTACCAGGAGGCCAATCGCCGCCACCCAGTTCAGGACGGTGCCCTGCGGCCGGAAGCCGACCAGGAGGCCAACCGCCCAGGTGATCAAGACAATGAAGGTGGTGCGCAAGAGATCCGCCAGCGTGCGACCGATCAGCACCGCCGACTGAGCCATGGGAAGCGAGCGAAAGCGGTCGATCAGGCCGCGCTGCAGGTCCGTTGCCAGGCCGATTCCGCTGAACGCCGAGCCCAGGATGAGTGAGATCACGAATATGCCGGCCATAAGGTAGTTGATATAGCTGGTTCCGGGAACGGTAATGGCTCCGGCGAAGACGAAGCGGAACATCAATACCATCAGGACGGGTTGCAGCGCGGACGTGATCAATTCATCGGGAATGCGCGGTATCCGAAGCAGCTGCCGCTGGGCCAGGACCAAGGTATCCGCAATCGTCCAATAGGGTGCTGGCCGCACCAGGGGAGAGGTATCGTCGTTTGACGAAAGAATGCTGTTATCCATGACGTACTCCGTAAGAGAGATACTGGCCTCCGATGTGGTACTTGACTAGCTGGTTGGAGCGGTAACTCGCGCAGTGAGCGCGAGAAACACGTCGTCCAAGGTAGGGCGCCGCAAGGCCAGTTCGTCTACAGTAATGTGAGCGCTGTCCATATCGCGTATGATGGCCGGTAATGGGTGGGTTCCTGGCGCGACTGGCACCAGGAGGCGACACGCCTCTTGATCGACCTGGATTTCACCGGTGCTGTAGCTGCGAATCACCTGGAGCGCGGCTTCAAGTTCACCGGTGTTGGCCAGAGTCAGTTCGACTCGTTCTCCCCCGATTCGGGTTTTCAATTGATCGGAAGTGCCCTCAGCAATGACTCGTCCTCGATCGATGACCACAATCTGCTGGGCCAGGTGGTCGGCCTCCTCCAGGTACTGCGTGGTAAGAAAGACCGTCGTTCCCTTGGCTGCCAGCTCGCGGACCACCTGCCAGACCAGCAGCCGTCCACGCGGATCGAGACCGGTAGTCGGCTCGTCGAGGAAAATGATCGGCGGCAGGACAATGAGACTTGCCGCCAGGTCGAGACGGCGACGCATGCCGCCGGAGTAGGTGCCGACCTGGCGACCAGCAGCCTCGGCCAGGTCAAAATGTTCGAGCAGTAGGCGCGCTCGACGCTTGGCCGACGTAGTGGACAAATGATAGAGTCGCCCGAACATCTCCAGGTTCTCGTAGCCGGTGAGCATCTCATCGACGGCAGCGAACTGGCCGGCCATGCCAATGTGTGAGCGTACCTTGCGCGCATCGGCGACCACGTCCAGTCCCGCCACTTTCGCATGCCCGCTATCGGGCTTGAGCAGGGTGGTGAAGATGCGGACGGTGGTGGTTTTGCCCGAACCGTTGGGTCCGAGAAGGGCCAGCACACTCCCTTGCTCGGCGCTCAAGTCAAGCCCATCAAGCGCCAGTACGCGGCCATATGATTTGCGGAGGCCCTCAGCCACTATAGCAAGTGTCATTGCATACCTGCTCCCTGGCGGTGTCACGCCTGTCATAACCACATTCGATACGATGCGGTATCGTTTCTATGACCTTCCAGAGTATAGCAGGCATTCTGACGAAACGCAACGGTATCGTATCGATGCTGCGCTTATGCAACTGCAGAGTTGGGCGCAGGCGGGGGCCATCCCAGCAACTAGCAGTCCACAGATTGACGGCTGTAACAGCTATCGATTAGAGAAGACAAAACTGCTCCAGTGGCGACAGGAGCGCATCTGCGAAGAAGAAGCCAGCAGGGTACCCTTGGTACCCTGCTGGCATGTCACCGTGGTGCAACAAGCGTCGGACAACCTGTGCAACAAACGCCGAATACAACACAGGACCCTGCGGACCGGACCGCGCCTGCGTCCTATCGTGCTACAATGAGCGGACAGGCACGGGGAGTCTCGAGTGCGGGAGCCTCTTTCTACAGACATCCGCAGATGCCACGCACGACCGACCTGGTTCGTTCTCGTCCGGCCGCGCAGGATTGCCGTGCACGCCAGTAGGATACGAGCAGGTAGGACGAAGGAGAACGCTGATGCACCTTGAAATTCCAGACGATCTGGGGGTCACTGAGGAGCAAGCGCGCCTCGATTTCGCCGTCGGGATCTACTCCTCTCGCACGGTGAGCCTCGCGCGGGCGGCACGGCTCGCTGGGCCCAGCCGCATAGACTTCCAGCGCATCCTAGCGGAGCGGGGAATCCCGCTCGCCTACGATGTGGACGATCTTGAGGGCGACATCGCTACCCTCAAGCGGCTGGGGCAGCTGTGAGCGTGCCTGTGCGGTCGATACGCGTGCGCGGCGCTCGCATAGGCAGCGTCAGTCAGGTCTATGTGTGGCTGTACGATTGTTGGACAGCGAGGTGCCTCGCATGCTGGTCGTCAGTGACACGAGCCCCATCACCAATCTGGCCGCCGTCGGCCACCTCGACTTGCTCCGGGTGCTGTATACACAGATTACGATTCCCGAGGAGGTTCGCGACGAGCTCGTGCTCGGCGGGACCGGCAATAACCCTGGAGCCCGCGAGGTGCTGTCTGAATCCTGGTTCGTCGTCGCTAGCGACGAGCGCAGGCGGTCGCAAAGCGCGGTGATCTCCTCAGAACCGCCTTTGGGCGAGCCGGACCACTCACTCACCCACACGCGCTCTCCAGTATTCCTCGGGTGTACCTGGATAGCGCGCAAAGATATGCAGATGCAGGTGCGGGACATGGTCTCCGTAAAAGAAGACATAGACATGATCTGCCCCAGTACAATCCTTCAGCGAGCGTCTTACCGTGCTGGCTCATCGCCACACGCTGCACGTTCTGGCGGTTTACCCGCACTGACAAACCGTTACAACGCTAGGCGCCAACAACGCCGCCCCGTTGGATGGCAGCCAGATTTCTAAGCTAGGCTTTATGCAATTCGTCTGGCAACATGGAGAATACACTCCTATCCCCGTAACATCTTGCCCGACGGCATGCATGCTCCACCGCTGACAGGATAAAGCAGGCTGGTGGATGTTTCACATCTGCTGGCGATATCCATCGGGAACCACGAACCCAAAGTATCGACACAGCAGCGCTACATCATGGCGATCATTCCCGTCGGGCTGGTAACCCAGATGAAACTGGAGTTGGAGTTGTGGGCCAAGACACCGCACAGGCTGGTCATTAATGAAGCCGCTGCCTTGTAAACCGTCGGCGGGATAGACGCCCCAGCCTCCATCTTGGAGTTGCTGCGTGCCGTTGCCGACGTCATCAAACACCAACGGGTGCAAATCTATGCGGCGATCCTGGGTATCTCTTAGATCCAGCCGCGTCGGCATCTCATCCTGCGATATAGCATACCCATGCAGGCGTATAAGTATGTCCGTCGCGATCACGACGTCGGCAAGCGCAATCGCGAGATCAAGATCGGTGACACTGGCACGCTGGTATGGCGACCGGTACCGGGCCATCGAGTTTGTCCGAGTTCGTCTCGAAGACGGCGGTCTGGTACCATCGAGTGACCCCAACAGAGCAGTCACTGCTCCTTCCATCGACGGGAGTAGAGAAGCCGACAATTTTCTTGACACCAGATGTCAGGATTCGCGAGGTAGCGTCATCTCCAGGCAATAGAAACCAATATCGAGAGGAGCGGACCACATGGTGCCATACGTCGGAAGTGGCGATTACTGTTATTCCTACAGCTTGCACATGAGCTTACTCGGGAGTGGGGCTCCGCCAGAGACCGTCCCCTCCCCTGGTTTTCTAGAGTGCCTGACTACGATGCCGTTTGGCCATACCTATCTCACCAGGCCCCAGCTCTTTTTCTTTGATGGCCTGGACCCTGACCAGGGATTGACGCGTGCCCTCCAGTCGCTGGGCTGGACATGCCGCCTCGAGCGAGGTGGAGACGGCCGGACAGCGCTGAGACGCCTGCAGGCAGCCATCCAACAGGGTCCGGTGCTCCTTGGCCCACTGGATATGGGCTATCTCACTTATCAGCCCAATTATCGTCTGCTCGGTGGAGCAGATCACTTCCTGGTGGTGCTCGCCATCGAGGACGACCACGTCGTCGTCCACGACCCAAAGGGGTTTCCCTATGCCACGTTGCCCCTCGATACTCTGCTCCTGGCCTGGGAGGCCGAACGCATAAGGTATATCGATGAAGCGTACACCCTGCGCGCTAACTTCCGCCCCGTGGAAGCGGTCAGCCGCCCAGAGATGATTCGACGGACGGTGCCATTGATGCGTGCCAACCTAAACCACGATCCTGGAGGGCCAGAGGTCTACGGCAGCGTCCAGGCGTTACGGCTGCTTGTAGACCTGCTCCAGGCCGAGGTGCCCAAACACCTCGCCGAGCACCTGCTCTACTTTGCCCTGCCGCTGGCTGTTCGGCGTAAGCTGGATGCTGCGGCCTTCCTGAGAGAGGGGGGCAGTCCAGCAGCTGCCGAATTAATCGGACACCAGGCCCGCCTCCTGGGCCAGGCCCAGTATCCTGGGGTACAGCACCAGTGGTCAGCCGTTGCTACGCTGTTAGAGCAGACAGTCGCTTTAGAAGAGCGTCTCATTGCGGATTGCGCCTCCTGGTGACCCCTGGCTCGTCATCTGCGTGGACCAGCTCCAGGCAGATCCCCATCCGGACGACACTCGGCCACACGATGAAGGTGGGGTCTGGCCAGGAAGGGAAGAAGGCGACAGAGGCGCACACCCGCGCAGCCACGCGAGATGGAACCGGAGGTGCCGCCCATCCGGCAGATGAGGCTGAGCGACATTCACGCACTGGCACATAGCCGCCAGGCCACGTGTGAGCTGACCATCATTGAACGGGTGCAGTTCCACCTCCACAGTGTCCGTTCGCCAGACCACGCAGCCTGGCATCCGCGCGGTGGCCAGCCTAGGGCTGGAGCAGTCCCTCCGCAGACGAGAAAGAGCAAGCTAGAAGAAGTTTTTGGGCCCTCTTGCATGTATAATGATTCCAGCGCAACGTAGGGGAATACATCACAAGAGCACGGTGGAGGACAATCATGACGGAACAAGCTTTCTCACTCGTCACACTCCACAAACACTGGGAGAACTACCAGCAACGCCTCATTGCCACGATCACGCCCTTGTCACCAGAACAATTAGCATTACCCGTCGCGTCCCATCATTGGCCGATCGGAGAGCTTCTCGAGCACATGATCGGCGCACGTTTTTGGTGGTTTCGCGAATGGATGGGTGAAGGAGACTCCGATCTGGTTCACTGGGCGGATCACTGGGGCGACGATGAGCAGGACATTCGCGAGGCAGCTTCACTGGTTACCGCGTTTGAGAAGACTTGGCGCATGATATCTCCCGTCCTTTCCCGCTGGACTGCCGCCGACCTCGAACGCCTGTTTCCACCTCCAGCCTCTGTGGCAGAAAAGGAGTCTGCGCACACACGGGAGTGGATAGTCTGGCATGTTCTTGAACATGAGATCCACCATGGAGGGGAGCTTTCCTTAGCCCTCGGTGGCTATGGACTGCAGGCGCATGCCTTGGGCTAAGCAGACCCGAAGGCAGCAACGAGCGGGCGACCGGTGAAAATGGTCGGGAGAGCCTGTAGTAAGGCCTGTCGACGCTTACGCAACGTTGATAGATGTGTCATGCTCCTCCTAACCTTGAGGTAGTCAGACCTCGTTCTCGTCCCGGCGCCAACCAATCGCCTGTTCCCAGGTGATCACCTGGCGGTGGGAGCGAGCGACGACATCCGCTCGGTCGTTCAGCGCCACCAAATGATGGAGCACTTCAAAGATGTCCTGCTGGGGCCATCCATAGGCCTGCACGTCTACCCACATCTCGGAAGCCCTGAAGGTAAACGACCAGGTAGGAGGAGGTGCAGGAACTGGGATTGGCACATCTTTTGGTGACCCAGCCAGCTCGTGTCTTTGCCGCCCCATCACCACCCCAGGAGTGCCGCTCCTCGGCATGGGATCGGGAGAGTATTTCACCGCCGCCACTGCGTACCGGTCGACCAACCGGAAGTGTTCGATGCGCAACGATTGCTGGGAGTCGAGCAGTGGAACATCCTCATCCGAGGAGTAATGTGTCTCAACCGTCTGCCTGAGCTGCCCAATCTCGGGCGCCTCGGCTGGTGACTGCGTCACTGCGGTCGTGCGCACCTCCAGACGCTCGAGCCAGGCACCGTACGCCGGCGTAGAGCCGTAGCTGAGGTCGACCTGGCACAGATACTGTGGCCCGTCCAATGGTGGTGGCGAGCTTCGGGGCGTGGTGTCCCCCCAACCTGCGCCAACAGTAGAATACCTCACTCCGTGCAGCATGAGATCGTCCGGCGTGTCGGCGAGACCGTAGACCGGGAATGGCGCGTTGTGCACCAATTGTGCTAGTCTAACTGGTTGAGCAGGAAACCATTGCAGCGACATAATGAGCGTCTTTCTTTCTCTGTCAGATCCTATGACCTGTCTCTATGCTACACTACAGGGCAACTTTACCTGTTTACCTGTCTACCTGAATATTTCCTGCAAAGGCTCACATCCGCCGAGTTCCTCTATGGCCAGACTGGAGTCCATGCGCGACTTTGATAGTTTTATGTTACATCGTACCTTTTCGTTAAAATCGCATAGACCGGCCACCTCAAGTTTTTTGATCACTTGCACTATCGAACGAAAGGAGAGCAGCAGCACGGACCAGCAAGTTCTCGCTGCCTCCGAGTATCAGACAGTGACGCAGAGCATCGCTGACTCGTTGGCCTCACAGTTTTTGTAACCAATCATGGCAGGCGGGCAAGTTCAAAAATTATAGCCCTGCCCTCGCCCGCGCCTTCGATGAGCGGTAGCGACCGACATTACCAGTCACAAGCATGGTGTCGGTAGCGACCGACATTACCGCATACTGTTGTTGGACGCATTTGCCAGAGACCAAGCAGTCGATCAAGAGGTAAAAATAGCTTATGAAAATGATAATTTGAAAAACCGTCCTCATTCTCGAGCTACCGGTTTCGGCAATCAGAGGAAGAATAGCAGTGGAGACATATGACGATGATGCCGTCTAGCGCAGTGTGATCAACTGTAGCGAAAAGGGAGACCTTGCTCCGCTGGCGGTTCGCCGTGATTCAAGGTACTCACACCTACAGTGAGGCAACGATGAGCACACGTGTTTGTGGTCGATGTCGTCAGGAGAAGGATCAGGGTCTTTTCTACTCTAGCCGGGCTGCGCGAGACGGTTACGATAACTATTGCAAGGAATGCCGGAATGCAGACAGCCGCGAACGGAATTGGCATAACAGTCCACGCGGCAAAGCGTATCATGGAGTTTCTGGTTCGCGCTTTCTGCCATGCGAGCGATGCGGTAGTCGCGCTGGGGGCAATCTCATCGATGGTATAGCGCCGCGTCACTTCCACCTCAACGTCGACGAACCCAGCGTCGTGAAGCAGGCTGCGATAGGTGCCCTCCTCCAGGGCTCCTGCCACACATCCCGCCCAGGACTGTATGTGCTGGCGGAGAGCCCGAGCCTGTGCCAGCGATGACGCGCTCGGGGCGCATCCGTGGTCGTCCACGTCCGCCGCGGCGCTCAGGTGGTACGCCGCCAAGATGAGGAGGGCTAGGCAGCCTTCCCGAAGGCGGCGCGCACATTCGGGCGGAAGAGATACCAGAGAACCAGCAGGGCAATCACGATGGTGATAATGGGGACAACGATCGTACCGGCACTGAATCCCCGCATGACGACCGACACAATGTTCCTGAGAACATCCAGCACAAGCGCGACGACGCCCGTGGTCCAGGCCCAGCCCTTCAGCCGGAAGGCGCCAAAGCCGAAGGCGAGGTACAGGATGCCAAGGACGGCATCCGAGATCGTCGCGTAGACCAGTGTCCCCGCGCTGTAGTGGATCGCCGCACCGTATGTACCGGATGCTAGAAGAGCTGACCCTAGCAGTCCCAGAAGTGCTAGGAGCAGACTGAAGATGCCATAGATGATGGCGATGACCGCGAGAATGGTGACGCCGACAGGTCGCTTCATGGAGTACTCCTCACTATACCTGTGCCCCCGCCCACACGGAGGCACGATACCTACGTTCGTTCAGACACGCCCTCATACCGGGTCGGCGAGAGACGCTATGCCGACGGCGAGCTATGGGTCGGGTTGCCATCGGCTCAGTGGGGTGACCTGGATCTGCTTGGCCAGCCCATAGGCGGTGGCCAGGTCGCTGTCACTGTAGACGAGCGTGCGGCCGATCAGCGCCACCGTGTTGTCCGGCGAGACGATCTGCTTCACCCCAGCCGGCACCGTACCCTTCCAGCCCGGTCCGCTAATGAGATAGTCACCAGCCTGCGTCCCGGTGGTGCGCCGGCCCACATAGGCGAAGACCGTTCCTGACGGGTCGGTAAACTGGACGCTGTAATAGCGGCCCTCCATGTCCGGCACGTGCAACACCTCCGGCCCTTTGCTCAAATCGAGCACGCCCACGGTGTAGAGCGTGTCGTGGTTCCCGGTGCTCTCCAAGGAGTTGGACGTAGATGGTGAAGCAAGGGTCGGCATCGTATAGAGCGTATTGATGGGAATGCCGGGGGAACCGCTACTGCCGAGGCCGTGCTGGACCACCGCGTTCTCCAACCTGTTGTAGAGGAGACGCGGAAAGAAGTAGATGGTGGCGTAGGTGCCGACGCCCCAGACCACCAGGACGGTCACGGCGAAGGTGAGCAGGTGGACCTTCCACCGGCTTCGGGCCTTGACTGCCGGCGAGGAGCCGGGCGCAGCTGGTCTCTCTTGGCTGGTCATGTCGTTGCTGTCCCTGTTCGCCATTAGCGCACCTCTACGACCGGCGGCACGTGGTACGCGCCGTTCAGGATAGCCGCGCCGGGCTGATAGGCCCGCAGCCAGAGCATGAAGTTCCCGCTCGGTGCCGGAAGCCAGTTCGCCTCGTGCCCCGGCGGGGCGGTGTGCTGGATGTAGATGTCAATGGATCCATCGGCGCCCTGCACCAGACCCGACCGGTCGCCGACGCTGTAGCGGTTGATCGGATTGGCTACCAGGTGGCCCGGCGCGATGGTCATGGTCAGCGACCAGAAGGCATTATTGGGCGGGAGCCCGCCCGGTGGGAAGTGCAGGAGGTAGTCATGCGCTCCCGTGAGCGTCTGCCCGGCGCCATCCACGGTCGCCGTCCAGTACACCGCCTCTTGCGGCAAGTTGACGGCGGGGAGGTGCTGGGCGCAGGCGGCTTTCACCAGGATGCCGTTGCTGGGCTCGCCACAGGTCATGGTGATACTCCAGCCATTGACCGTCGTTTGCATGGCATTGAACTGAGCGGTGATCAGCAGAATAGCCGTGACCAATGCCAGCACTGCTCCCACGATCACCCCCCCCACCACGTACGCGACGACGGTCAGCTTACGGATGACTGCCCAGACGCGCGAGAAGAAGTCCATTGAGCTCTCCCCTACTCATTGCGGTGCCGATGGTCGCCACACTGCTATACAAGCGGCGCATACGCGCCAGGAGTGGACCATCGAGCAGAGTTTTTGAACGATTGACCACGGTTGGTAGACTGGGCGCTTGGAGGCCGCCGAGCGCTGCGACCGGATGCGCCGCGTGCAACGCGTAAGCGAGGGAATGCGCACCTTGCGAACAGTGAATCATCTGTTCGCACTGCAATAGGCCGAATTCGAGGGCCGGGTTGACGCCCTGGTAGCCATGGAGCGCAAAGGTGATCATCGGCCGCTCCTACTTCCAGCGTGTCAGAATGGTTTCGCGCTGAAACAGCTGGGCAGCACCCCAGATCGAGAGGATCGCGACAGGGATCAGGACAACGGTGGCAATGATGGCCACGAGCGCTGTGAGCTCAAACTGGCCGGAGAGTTCGCCGAGTACGATCCCAATGATGGGAACCACCGCCCATATCGAGAGCTGTTGCGCTGTGCGGGTATCGTTGACCCGCGATGAAATGGCCGTCATGATGGCAATAGCGATCAGCCCGAGTAGCGGTGTACCGGCGATGAAGAGAATGAGCCAGCCCGCGGTGACCACATGGGAGACGACGTTCGCATCCGTCAAAATCGCGAGTTCCGCGATGAAGAGACCTCCGCTGATCCAGGTGACCAGCACCGCCGGCAGCAACGCCGCCAGCATTTTGCCCGCCAACAGTTGCCACCGGCGCACCGGCGTAGCCAACAGCGGCTCGAGCGTGTGGTTGGTCTTCTCGCCGATGATGCTATAAGCCGCAATCACGCTGGGCACGATCATGGACAGCAGAATATAGATGTTCGAGAACTCCGTTCCGATCAGCCCCTGCGTGTACTCGTGGAGGGTCAACCCCTGGAGGGACGGAAGATGCAGCGAACTGGCTCTCGACCCATTGCCGACTCGTTGCAGAAAAATGAAGGGAATCACGACGAATAGCAGCGGCGGGAGGAGAATACTATACAGGAGGACCCGTTGCTGGAGCATGTCGCGGAACTCTTTGCGCAGGATCACCAAGACTTTGTGCATACTGGTTCTCGCTCCTTCTTCGTGCCTAGCGGCTGACCGCCGCAGCTGCGCGTTCATTCTCCACCAGGTCCAGATACACCTCTTCGAGGGAATGGGAGGTTGGTTCAACCGAGCGTATGGGTGCGCCTGCCTGCACGAGGGCCCGCACCAACTCAGGATTCTGCTCATCGGGATCAGTGAGACTGACGGAGAGGGTGCCGTCTTCGGCCGTCGCATCCCGGACAAAGGACAGAGCACGCACCGTCGCGATCCAGTGCGCCGCGTCGCCGACGACACGCACCTGGGTCCCCATTCCAAACATGCCCACCCGTAGATTCGCGGGGGTGCCCAGGCGCAGGAGCTGCGAGCGAAACACCCCGATCAGATCGCAGAGTTCATCAGCCTCGGGCAGATTATGCGTGGTGAGAAAGATGGTGCGTCCCTCGGCCCGCAACTCTTTGATGAAGTCGCGCACCACGCGCGCCGCTTCCGGATCGAGGCCAGCCGTTGGCTCATCGAGGAAGATCACCTTTGGTTCGTGCAGCAAGGCGCGGGCAATCGCCAGCTTCTGCCGCATGCCTTTCGAGAAGCCCCCCACCTTGTCGCCGCGCCGGTCCCACAGGTCGAGCAGACGCAGATAGCGTTCGACCTGGCTGGAGGCGCGCTCGGCAGGGAGATCATACATCTCGGCAAAAAACAGCAGGTTTTGCCAGGCACTGAGACGGTCATACAAGCCCGGCGTCTCCGTGAGGATCCCAACGGCTTGCCGAATCGCCTGGTTGTTCTCGCCCAGGCGATAGCCCGCCACGACTGCGCTCCCACGCGTGGGAGCAATCAACGCCGAGAGCATGCGCACGGTGGTCGTTTTGCCCGCCCCATTGGGTCCGAGGAAACCAAAGACGGTTCCCTCGGGAATGGCCAACGTCAAGTCGTCCACCGCCACCAGGCTGCCGAAGGTCCGGGTCAAGTGGCTCGTTTCGATAGCGTTCATAGGTACTCCCTGCACTCCCGCCTGCACGCTCCCGTTTGTGCCTGTGCCGAATCAGTGCACCAATTCATTGCTTGGTGGGGACGGTTTCCCACCGTGGTGGACAGTCCCCGTATCTTCACAACTCACTCCTTTCGCGTTGCCCGGTCAAACAGCGTCGTCAACTCCCGCGCGTAGGGACCTGCGTCCAGGTGAGGATTGGCGATGAAGAGGGGAGGCAACGCGTCATCGGAAGTGCCGATGGATCGGCTTCACCGTAGCACGAGGCCGAGGACCGCCAACGCAACGCCGATGAGCACGATCACAAGGGCTTGGATCTTTGGATCGAGGTTTCGGCCTATAAAGTTCCTTCGAGGCGCAATCCCGACGAGCTCGAGCACACCATAGACGACGGCTACCCCCCCGGTGACGAGTAGGACTGCGGAGGCGCGGTTGGCAGTGAACAGCCCTCCCAATGGCACCTGTCTCATAGCACATCACTCCTTCGCTACTTGCCCATTTGTCGCTTGGGCGTCGAGCGTGGTGGCCCCGCCGTCTGGGCGCTTCTTCGGTTTGCCCTGCTTCCCCCAGCAATGGGCCAGCGTCCAAGAGGCGGCGTAGTGCCTCATCTTCGGTTAGCGGGCGCAACGAAACGGCCTTGTCATATCCGCGCTTGGTTTCCAGCTTTGGCGTCGTATTGTCTGTACCCATGATCTCATCTCCCCGCGCTGTTCTGTAGTCCATTCTATGACAATCGCATAACCGCCTCTTGGTGGTACCACGCGTATGCCGTGCTGGCGACCGCTGTTCATCTTCCTAGGCGCGCGCTCCGCAAGCTCCGCGCGCACTCTTTTTATTTTTTTAGGGTGGCAATTGTTTCGATCGCGCGACTCCGTGAACTGATGAGGAGTCTACGGCAAAAAAGCGAGGCTGTCTTCCCTCGAAAGAGTTATTCGGAGAGCGTTCTGTCCTCTTCTCCAGTGAGGAGGTGGAACGCCCGCGCACGGGCCACTGCCTGGGTGCGATTAGTTGCACCAAGTTTTGCCAGGAGATGCTTGACGTGGAGTTTGACGGTGTGCAGGCTGAGTACCAGGCGCTCGGCGATCTGCTGGTTGGAGAGCCCTTCGGCCACCAGTTGGAGCACATCGTGCTCACGGTCACTCAGCGGCTCATGGGGCGTCGTGCCTGGTGCTGGTTGTGCCGAGACATCGGGCTGAGCCTGCCAGACGGGGGCAATCGCTGCCTGGATGCGCCGAAGGTAGTCAGGCGAGGCGGTGGTAAACGGGGCCATCAGCGCGAGCAGGCGCGCCATCACCTCGCCTTCGTCGGCAAAGAGGCGCAGATAGCCCTCGGGTTCGGCCTGAGCGAGGACAGGTCCCAGCGTGGAAAGTGCCTGCTTGGTCTTGCCCTGGGCGTACAGAGCCAGCGCCAGCAGCATTTGGACCTCGATGCGTCGGCCATGAGCGCCTGCGCGGGCGGTGATCTCCAGCAAACGGTCCAACAGCATCCGCGCTTGAGCGAGCGACGAGGCATTCCGGTGGCCTCGTCCACGCGCGATCAAAACACGCGCCAAGACGACATAGCGCACGTAGTGCTTCTTCGCCAGCGGGGTCGTGAGCGGGTCATCGTAGCGCAATCCGCAGGTCGAGGCCCAGTGCACGGCCGACTCGAGCTGGCCGCAGGCGAGGGCAAGGCGGACAGGAATCAGGATCAGCACGTCTTTCATCGCCTGGGGGATCGGAAACCGTGGCACATCAAACTCCTCGCGTTCCAACAGCTGTCTGGCCCACTCCCCGTTGCCTTGCGCCAGCGCCACGTGCGCCTGAATCCTGAGTCCGAACAGCGCGAACTCAGGAATGGGACGAACACTCTCGGGGAGTGGGTCTAGCGCGAGGAGCTGCTGCCCAGCAGCCTCCGCTTCTTGCAGCCGATTCCACTCGCAGAGCAGCACGCCAGAGCGCCAATGTGCCCATGCAAGCAGCAGGAGCGGTGGATCGCGCTGCTCACGGCAGGAGCGGAACACATCCTCATAGAGCCGTCCCAGTTCGCGTAATCGGCCCTGCTCCTCGTACAAATCGTCGAGGAATGAGAGGACCAACTGATTGGGGATGGTTCCGCCAACAGGAAAGGCGCTCCGCCACATCTGCTCCGAGGCCCGCAGATCCCCACGCGCGCGATAGGCTGCCCCAAGCAGCACCTGTTGCCGCCACAGGGTGAAACGACTCCAAGCCGTCTCCGGTCCCGTGAGCGAACGCGTCACCTCCGCAGCGTGGATCAGCGCCTGCGGGATATTGCCCTGGGCCAGCGCCAGCGCTGCCTGATGCAGCGCCAGTTCCCGCTGCAGTGCTGCCTGTGACTCGGGATCGTCCTGCGCATGCGCCTCCAACAGCGCGGTAAGATGTTGGGTGACCTGCTCTGGGTCAAGCGGCTCCGACGTGCGCAGGGGCCGTGTCCAGATCACGGCGAGAGAGAGGGACACCGAGGCCGCGACAAGCGCCTTTGGGAGCCGATCCAGCCAGCGGCGGAGAAGCACGAGCTTCCCTTGCTCCACCAGAGACGGCACCAACTCTTCCAGGAGGCTTGACGCGTGGGGCAGGTCACCAGAGAGCAAGGCGTATTCACAGGCATCCTCTCCCCACCCGTGCTGTTCATACCAGCGACTGGCCCGACGATACAGTTCTGGCACAAGCGCTGGCTCCTCCTGCTGCAGGAGGGTGCGCAGCGTTTCAGCGAAGAGCGGATGATAGCGATACCAGGTAGCGGTGTCATCCAGCGCACTGACAAAGAGATTATCCTGGAGCAGGGTCGCGAGCTTCCGCTGGGCACCAGACTCTCCAGTAACGCTCTCGCAGAGCGGTCCGCTGAGCCGCTCCAGGGTGCTTGTTCGGAGCAAAAAGCGCTGCATCTCGGATGTTTGCGGCATCAGGATTTCTTCCCGCACGTAGTCCAGGAGAAACCGACGGGTTTGCCCCGTCCCCTGGAGCACGCGCGCGGCATCGGCGTGCCCGCGCAGGGCCAGTGTCACCAATTGAATCCCAGCAATCCAGCCCTCGGTACGCTCTTCCAGGAGACGTATCGCCCCGGAGTCGAGCGGAAGTCCCATCGCGTGCACAAACGCCTCGACTTCGGCTGGCACAAACCCCAGCGCCTCGCTGCGCAGTTCGAAGACCTGATTCCGGGCTCGCCAGCGCGAAAGTCCCGGCAGACCCGCCCGTGTGCCGATCATCACATGCAGCCGCGAGGGGAGATGTGAGAGCAGGAACAGCAGCAGGGCCTGACTCACCTCGGTCGTGAGCTGATGGACGTCGTCCAGGATCAAGACCGCTTCGTCCGGAAGCAGGCGTTCAAGATCGTTGAGGAGACGGGTCAGAACCCGTTCGTGTTCGGAGGGCTGCCAGGGCCGATCGGTCTCTACCGCGGCACCCAGGCGCTCGTCGAGGCACGCCAGAGCAGCGCTGAGTGAGGAAAGCAAGCGCGCTGGGTCGTTCTCCCCCTCTTCGCAGGAAAGCCAGGCCACTGGCCGCGTGGTCATAGCAGCCCATTCGGCCAGCAGCGTGGTCTTGCCAGAGCCAGCTGGAGCCGAGACGAGGATCAACGGCCCTTGCAGGCTCTGCTCCAGGAGCGCGAGCAGGTGTGGGCGTGCCACATGCGGCACCGGCAGACGCGGGGGAGTAATGGTGGTCTGGAGGATCACGGTCGACGTCAGCCCTGGCAACGACACAGCGACGTGCGAAACGGGCGGCGCGTCCTCACCTGGTTTCCCGCTTCCGGCGCTTTCCGCATCAGTTGCCAGGCGGCAGGCCGCCTCACGCAGTTTCGCCAACGTAACATTGGTGGAGACGCCCAGGTAACAGCGGGAGAGTCGTCCTCGCTTGCGACGATAGGCGCGCCAGTACCACCCGCCGCGTCGATTGCCAGCACATGCTTTGTGCGCGGTAAAGGTGCCCTCCTCGCTGGTAAACGTGAAGGTGGTCGCCGTTTCCAGCCAGGCATACCAGGCAGGAGTATCAAGGAGCACCACCACCTTTTGACCCTGCTGCTCATACACCAGACACCCATTCCGAACGGTTCCGACGGTTGGTGAGAGGTTCTGCATGAGACAGCACTCCGGGAGAACGTTGGCAGGTGTTAGGGATACTCCGAACAGTTCCCTAACGGCAAGTATAGCAGGATGGTGAGGAAACCTCAAGGAATGATGGCCACCGTAAAAATGGATACAGGGTAAACTCTCATGATACCGTGCAGGGATCTGCCCACCAAAGACGTGCGAACACGAAACCAGAGGAAGATGCCATTGGAGTTGACTCACTTTGGTGGACACATGTAAGCTTGGGGGTGAAGCTCCCGAGGAGGTGTCCATGGCGAAAACATCCAAGCACGTCTAGCCTCATTCGCCAGAGTTCCGTGCGGAAGCGATCCGGCTGGCGCGGACGAGCGGGAAATCGCACCGGCAGATTGCCGAGGATCTGGGCATGACCAGCGAAACCTTGCGCTTATGGCTCAAGCAAGCGGATCTGGACGCGGGGAAGCGGCATGACGGACTGACCGTGCTGTGAACAGGAAGAGCTGCGCCGCCTGCGGCGGGAGAACCGGATCCTACGGGAAGAACGGGAGATTCTCCGAAAAGCCGCGGCCTTCTTCGCTCGGGAGAACGACGCGATCCGGTGACGGTGTACGCGTTTATGGAGCGGGAGAAGGCCGTTCATCCTGTCCATCGGATGTGCCGGGTGCTGGGTGTCTCCTGAAGCCAGATTCTGGGCGTGGCGGCGGCGCGAGCCCTCAGCGACACCTGGTGCCGCATGAGGGAAACCGTCCACGAAACTGGGTTTACTCCACAAGCTGATCGGACGGATTCGCCCCACGCTGGGGCCACGCCGGTGATTCCGAGGGTATTGACACACCGCACCAACGCATGTATCATAGTTATGCGACAAGGTGACAAAGGTGACGAACATGCCGATCTGGCTGGAAGTCAATC
>JBKQTH010000120.1:0-18601 GCA_052143275.1 Ktedonobacterales bacterium
CGAATTTTCCTGAGGTGACACGAGCGTGAAAGAATACCTGTCCGGAAATTCACGTCACAAAAACTGACACGAATTTCCGGACAAATTTCCCGAACATATGTGCTTGAGAAGTCGGATAATTTCGTAGCTGAGCATTGCCGGACGTTGTACCATTGAAGATCGCTTTCTCCGGGTACGGGGTGATCTGCGGACCTACAAGATCCATCTGGGGTCGTCGAATACCCTCATGGAGCCTAAAGACCAGTACCTCTGCATCATTGCTAAGCCGCACGAGTAGCACCACAGCGACGAAAGATTACTTTCTCCCCTTTGAAGGCGACACCGTACTCTCGCTGATCCTCTCGAAAACACTCCTGCTAGTCGAGGGCACTTCGATTACGAACCCCACCATAACGAGGCAGATCGGCTAGAGGCTGACTCCAGAGGCTGGATTGAGCAGAGGGTACAAGGACACTATGTTACCCGGTAACCTGAGCAGGCTCCAGCACCTCGGCCACAGCATGCAGCGCCTGCTCCAACTCTGTCTCTGTGGTGAACCCATGCGGAGCCAGCCGCAGCGATTTGCTGCGTGCCGAAACGATCACCCCCTTGCTTCGCAGCACGTCCTCCAGCTCGCGCGCCCGTTGTGGCGACCCAGCATCGACCGTGTTGGTAGCACCTTTAGCGGTACCTGGTTGTGGGCCAAGGATGCGCAGGCCGAGCGTGGGGGCCATCCTCCAGAAGAGCGCCGACAGGCGCGCCACCTGTGCCGCAATCGCCTCCACCCCTGTCTCGCGCACCAGGTCTATGCCTGCTCTGGCGGCGTAGGCGTTGATCAAGGGAGGCGTTCCCAGATCAAAGCGGGCGGCCGTTGGAGCATAATCCAGGTGTGTCGGGTCGTACGCAAACGGGGCAACCCGCCCAAACCAGCCGGTCACGCTCGGGATGAGGAGCTCGCGCAGAGCAGGACGCACATAGAGAAAGGCGATGCCTGCCGTCCCCAGCAGATACTTCAACGTCCCGGCAGCCAGGAAGTCAACGCCGCTCGCCTTGACATCGAGTGGCACGCTGCCCACTGCTTGGTAGGCATCAACAAACACCAGGGCACCTTGGGCATGGGCAGCCTCCGCGACCCGCTGGACATCCTGCAGCGCCCCATTGGCGTAGAGCACCTGGGGCACGGAAATGAGCGCGGTCTGCTCATCGATTGCCTGGAGAAAGCGTTCGGTGCTGATCGTCACATCCGGGTCGGTGGCCCCTAGCGGACCGGGAGCGGGCGAATCCGCAGAGATGGTGATCTCTCCGGTGGCGGTGAGGATGCCCAGCTCCCAGCCTGGGGCGTGGTGCACTGCCGCTTGCCAAGCTTGGGCAACGCCAGGAAACTCGACCACGCTGGTGATGAGGCGGCGGCGTGGCGCCTCCGGTCGCACGAGCGCGCTGGTCAGGGAAGAGACCAATTGCGAGACCGAGGTGCCTACCGCAATATCCTCTGGCTCGGCATTGATGAGGGCGGCAAAGCTGGCGCGGGCCTGTTCGACGATGGTGATCCACCCCTCCCAATTCATCCCTTTGGTGGACCAGTCAGTCAGGAAATCGTCTATCGCCGAGCGCACCGGGGTGGCTTGCGGTGCCTGAGAACAGTTTGCCAGGTAGATAGACGCTTCCACCATTGGGCAGGACGCGCGCAACTTCGCGAGCCGCTTCGGTAACTTCTGTGTGCTCACCATCCTTCGTTCCCTTTCTGGTCGGTGCTAACAAGGGTTGCAAGTAAGATTATCGCATCAGGCTCGACTGCTGTGCCGGAGGTGAGGTACTATCTAGTCAGTCTTCGTCTTCGAGGTAGGTGACCGCGCTTGCGCTCTCATGTTTCTCCGGACGATTACAAAAGGATCATACGCATGTCCAGCAGAAGCAGTCCAGCTTTGCCAGCGGCCCTCCAGGAGTTTCGGGCTTCCTGCGAATTGCTTGGAACCAAGATCTATCTTCCCAATTGCTCTCAGGCCCCGCAGTCGCTGGCAGTGCGCGCGGCGCTTCAGGCATTCCCGAATCGATGGGCTGAGGATGTGCAAATTCATGACCACGGTACAGCGGCGCAGGTCGAACAGGTTCTCCCGCAGCCCGCGGTAGCGAGCGCGCCTCCTTGCTAGTGGCCGAGATTCGCACATGAGAGGTTCGCGCCGTTACTAAGAGCCGGCTGGTAGCCCAAAAGTCCTGTGCCAGGCGAAGACATAGAGCAATATGAAACCTGTCGCGCCTCTCCCTGACAACAAACCAAAGGCGATGCCAAGGAGCGGTGGGAAAGGCTTGTGTCGACGCCGCACACGGTTTTTACGACGCTGCTGGACTGGTGCAGCAGCTTCTTGATGCTTATGAAATCTGCTTCGCTGAGGCTCGCACCTGCTCAGGAGCGGGGCATGCCTGCTCTTTTCGATTCATTCTCTGGCTTGACGTATCCAAGCACTGGAGTGTCTACCTTCCTTTTTATAAATACTCCAACGTGGCAAAGACACCGATGTGACTGAAGTCAGCCTCTATTGTGTCGCGAGAGTATCCAGTTTCCTGCGCATGACTCCCGTTCGCTTCCTCTTGAACGCCATGGTAAAATACTTCTCGTTAGCAAGATGACGTAGTTGCGAGATCACGTGTTTAATGAGCATACGAGCAATGCACAGTGTCTTTTTCAGGCAGCTGGCATTCCAATCCTCTTCCGTGGTTGATGCCACACGGGGACGGAGTTTGGAAACACAGAGCATTAGTAGGCTCCTTAGCCTCCTTCAATTAGGGGGGCAAACCGCGTTAGTACGGATTTACCCAGCAGGTGAGCTATCTCCATCAAGTGGAGCAGCTCCTGATGACTCTGGCTGGCCTAAAGAAGGGTCCTTGCCGCCCCCATCCACTGCATCCTGGCATGCCGAGTTGTATATGCAGGCGGGGCAGCTCCAATATGGCGCAGTGTTCAGCACTGAGGGAACACGCAGGTTTACTGGAGAGCAAGCGCTCAACTTTCTAGAGCGGATAGGGAGGCTATCGTATGAACTGCTTCCTTTCCCATCGCAATTCCGTCCTCCCCCTCCAGGGGCTGTCCCTTCCCCTCCCCCCTTTCCGGCATTCTATTCCGGACCGTCTGCGCCGCCTGAGGCGCCTAGTCTCCCGCCGGGTGCGGGCGAGAGTTCCTGGCCTTCTCTTGAGTATTCTTTCCCAACCGCAGCCTGGAGACCAGCTCGCACGGGACTGGGAGAAATGGTCCTCCAAAATGCACAGCAGCTTACGCGCGATCAGCGGCTCGTGCTTGCGCTCGTCAACGGGCAGCGCACGAGTCATGAAATCGCTGACCTGCTGGGATTCCCCGTTGAAGCAGTCCACGAGCTTCTTGTGTATTTTCGAAACCAGAAGTTGATTTTTTGAAGCTACGGCTCGTGCCCCAGCCAAAGCAGGCGCCCAGGCAGTAGTCAGATGATGTAGGAGGTATTGCACAATGAGACCCTGGTCTGCCGATCAGTCTCCATACAGTGGAGATCCCAGGTCCACGGGAATGTCAGGGATGCAGCCATCTGAACAGCACTCTGCATTTTCCGGACGTCCCACACCAGGTTCAACGAGTTGGGGCGGTAATCAGCCTTCGGGCACCTGGAGTGACGAATCCCCGCCTTTTGACAATCAGACACCATCAAACTGGATGTCCCCTCCGTCCAGTATCTATGCCAGCCCTTCTCGTCGGCAGATGGAAGGAGAAGCGAACGAGCTGCCTCCCCAACGTGAAATAGCGCGGCCAGTCATACCTCTCGGACGAATCGGCAACGCCACCGGGTTTAACTTGAAGCTGCGCTTCTTACTGGCACTGACTTTGCTGTCGCTGGCGCCTGCATTCTTGCTAGTCTTGCTCTACCAGCAAGTCAACCAAACCTCGATTATTCAAGTGGGACAGCAAAGTCTGGTCGCTGTGGCACAAACCGACAGCAATGCGCTCACGCAGGAGCTGGCAAGCCGCCAGGAGTATCTCTCACAGCTAGCCCAGCAGAGCACCATTGCGCAAGCTAGCCAGGGAGGCGCTTCCGCCCTCACCATCTCGCAAGCAGAAAACATTCTCAGCACGGCCAGACTATCTACCAAGGGTGCTCTGGCGTGGGTCGTCTTGAACGGGTCAGATCAGATTGTCGCAGCTTCGCCTACTAACTCTGAGGGACAATCACTCGGGTCAGCGACGGCTATCCTTACCAATCCCAGCGGCCTAGAGAAATTCGTTCAGACGCAACGCGCCGCTACTCGTTCCCACAATGGTCAGACCACCCTGGCTGTGGCAGACGGCCTGGACAATGGTTTTTCAGATAAAGTGTGGATTGCCACTCTCGCCTTCGTCTCTCCAACAGCGCCAGCCCATAGCGGCGTTGTCCTGGCAATTTTTTCTCTTCCATCCATCGTGAGTACCTATCTTTCAGCACCCCCATTCAATGCTCACAGCTATGTGAGTTTATGTGGTACCAATGGCACGATTCTCAGCGTGGTAGGTAATCAGAACCTGGCAGCACAGGTTGGTCAACCACTTTCTCTCGCTCCGCTTCAGAATGCCGTCCGTGACCTGCAATCTGGCCAGAGCAACAACATGCCCACGTACAATGATCCGACCACTGGTGCGCAGGAAGCGGTTGCTGGTTACCTGAACAAAGACCTGGGTATGGTCTTTCTGGTAGCCGCTCCGCCAGGGGACTTGGCGCCTGCCACCACTGGGCTGTTGCAGGGCCGCAATGTCCCGCTCATTTTCCTAAGCATCATGGTAGTGACCACTCTGGTGGCAACCTGGGTTGCCTTGCCAATTGTGCGCCCCATTCGGCGCGCCACCCGTGAAATCCTGGCAAGCACCGATGATGTGCGTCTGCTGGCCGAACAGGCCAAGCAGATCGCCAAAGACCAACGTATGGGCACCGTTATTCTGGAAGGCGCGGCTAAAGGACTAGATATGCGCCGTCGGGCCATTGGACGTGACGCCGAACTCATTGTCAAGTCTGCCGCTGCGTCAGCAACAAGGCTGTCCCAGATTGCGTCGGCTGTCAATGAGATGCCCGAATCTTTGCGAGGTCCCGTGCACATGCTGACCCGCGAACTCTATCAGGAATTGCAAACAACGCACCAACTTGCATCCGGCATTGCCAGTCGTCTGGAAAGAGATCCTGTTCAGACGCGCCTGGGAAATGTGATGGAAGGGGCGGCGGAGATTAGCCAGCAATTTGACCAGGCAAGCCAGCAGCTTCAAACCGGCGCAACTCGGCTTGAACACGCAGCCGAATCCTTGCAATAACACGATACAGGTGATAGACCTTTCTATTGCCAATTAGTAAGATAGCTATTATAGTAGTGCTGAGTTTGTCCGGCTCGTCCAGAGGAGAGCAGGCTGAATGTTCTGCACCTCGACATGAGTTCTCCCGGCCAGGGTTGCCTTGCTGGGAGTATGGACGACCACTCCAGCGCCAAAACTATGAGAAGAGAGGCACCCACTGACTATGCGCTCTCCCACAACATCCGGAATGCCTTTATCGCGTGAGATACTCGGTGAGCCACCAGAAGATGAGGGGCTAATGGGAGCGATCGCTCCCGTCTTGCCTTCAGAGCGATTACCCCGTGGGCTTGCTTTACCGCGTGTCCTGCGCGCTCAAGATTTAACCGTCCTGTGTCTGATTGCTGTATTTCTTATCACCAATGTCAACACGATTGCCAGCGGCGGAGGCTCCGCCTTTGTGTACTTGGGCCTGGGCTTTATCGCATTCTTGATTCCCTCGGCGTTAATCTGTCTCCAGCTCTATCGCCTCTTTCCTGCTGAGGGGTCGGTCTATCTCTGGACACATAAAGCGCTGGGCAGTTTCTGGGACATGTTTGTGGGGTTTTTCTGTCACTGGTGGCCTGGCGCTTTTGGCCTGAGCATCGAGGTCGGGGCGGTGGTTACGTTCCTTCAGGCCATAAACTCCAACTGGCTCCAACAACCCTGGCAGCAAGGTCTCGCGGAAATCGTCGTCCTGTGCCTTTCACTGGCGATGTGTTCCCTTGCTCAACGCCGGATTCAGAATCTACTCAACGTCGTCTTCGTCGGGTATGGAATCATCGTGGTCCTTCTGGGGCTGGCAGGGGTCTGGTGGCTCATAACCGGTCATGTAGCCCAGGGAGATTTCACTTCGCAGGGATTTCGGTTGACCCAGGCAAACCTGCCACTCTTTGGTACGGTAATTCTCGCTCTGCTGGGGCTGGAAGTGCCGCTCAACATGGGGGCAGAGGTGGTTAACCGTCGGGAAGGCCGCCGCTATATCTCCTGGTCGGTACTGATCACCATCGTGGGCTATCTCATTGCCACCTTTGGCATTCTGGTGGTGCTGCCACCCCAGGACGCGACAAACTCAGGACTTATTAGCCAAGTCTTCACCGCGGCCTTTGGCTCCACTATTGGAACCATCTGTGGCCTATTTACGAATGTGACGCTGGTGGTCTATTTTGTGTGCGCCACAGTGGCGTTCAATCTCATGTTCTCCCGGCTGCTGGTGGTAACAAGTGTCGACTGGCGTCTTCCTCGGTCTTTGCAGCGCCTGAATGCAGAGGGCGTGCCCTTCAACGCGATGGCCTTTCAGGTTGGATTTAACATCGCATTTGTTGCTATCGTGTTTTTCCTGGCCCCAGCCCTGGTCCCGACCAACCCCCTAGAATCACTGCTCGTATTTCTCATCACCATTTACGGCCTTGGCGTCATCTGGCAGCTCTCGATGGTAGGCCTCTTCGTTACGGCTATTGTGCTCTTTACCCGTTATCGGCGCGAACTCGTCCGACGCTTGGTAGCGCCGCCGATTGTCCTCTACGGCGCCGCCATCCTCGGGATTGTCGCAACCTTGATGTCGATCGTTACTACCTTTTATGCTGGCTCGCCGCTGCCGTCTCTGTTGAGCACCAGCGAATGGGTCTATTATGTGGCACTCGTGGTATTAGCAAGTCTGGCTCTGGGCGCTGTACTGAGCTTCCTTGCCCCTGAGGCGGAAGATGCCGTTGACCTGGTGACACGTCTGGCACGACGACAAGGTCCGCGTGCAACGTAGTGACAATCGCTGGGCTCCCAACGTGACACGTTCCCAACGATAGAAAAGGACCATACGCATGTCCAGCAGAAGCAGTCCAGCTTTGCCAGCAGCCGTCCAGGAGTTTCGGGCTTCCTGCGAATTGCTTGGAAGCAAGGTCCATCTTGCCAATTGCTCTCAGGCCCCGCAGTCGCTGCTGGTGCGCGCGGCGCTTCAGGCATTCCTGGATGGATGGGCTGAACTTGGGATGCACTGGGACGGTTGGATTGAGGAAGTCGAGCGCGCCCGTGAGTCCTTTGCTGCCCTCATTGGCGCGCACACAGAGGACATCGCCATCGGCACGTCAGTCTCTCAACTGGTGTCCTCCCTTGCCAGCGCGCTTGTCCTGCCGCAGGCGCAGCGAAAGCGCATTTTGGGCAGCGTCGTCGATTTTCCTGACGTGGGCCAGGCATGGCACGCCGCCGTCCGCGCCACACCCGGTTGGAAGTATGACCTGCTCATAGGCAACCAAGCTAAGGTCATCGACGCAGACACGCTCGCGGAACAACGCGCCAGATTGCCACGGCGGCACACGCACCCATCGGTAGTCGTCGGCACTCAGCAGTTTGTCGCCGCTATCGATGACACCACTGCCATGGATTCCGCCTCGCTAGTCAGCTATAGCAATGGCGCACTGCTGGATGGGCAGGCGGTGACCGCTGCGGCGCATGCCCAGGGTGCGCTCGTCTTACTCGACGCCTATCAGGCGGCAGGAAGCATCCCTATCGATGCGCCGGGAAGCGGCGTGGATTTTATAGTGTCAGGCGCGATGAAATTTTTAATGGGAACGGCGGGAATTGCTTTTCTTTACGTCAGCCCCAATGTCCGCCAACAGCTTGAGCCAGCCATCACCGGCTGGCTTGGGCGCGTCAATCCCTTCGACTTTGATTCCGCTGGCCTGAACTACGCACCTGGGGCCAAACGCGTCGATCTGGGTACCCCTGCGATCATCAATGCCTTCGCGGCGCGGGCAGGCATACACCTTGTTCGCCAGACTGGCGTTGCTGGCATTGAGGCGCAGATCGACCGTCTTTCGGCGCTGGCCTATCGAGCAGCGCCAGCGCGAGGCTTGAAGAAGCTCTGCGGAAACGCGGGGTTATCGTTTCGGCTCGTGGGGAAGCAGTGCGTCTTGCAGCGCATGGCTTTCCCCTGGAATCTGAACTGGAGGAGGCGTTGGATCATGTCGCAGAGCTGCTGAAGCGCGCTCCAGTTTAGGCAGCGCTTGAAAATGAGAGAAAGGCGGTAAGCTATATGGCAATCAAGCGGATTGACCTGTCGCAGCAGTACACCAATGACATGCCGCGCTTCCCCGGCATGGAAGCGCCACACATCGAATTGCTGGCACAAGTCGAGGTCCATGGTTTTGGCATGGAACGCTTTCAAATGACCACGCACCTGGGGACCCATACTGACTTCGGCGCGCACATTGCCTTGGGCGGCAAAAAGCGGCAGGATTATACACCGAGCGACCTGTGGGTAGACGACGCGCAGGTCTTGCAATTTCCAGGGCACCAAGGAGCCATCACCCTTGCAGAGATGACCCCACACCTCTCGCGGGCGAGAGCAGGCGGGGTCGTGCTGATTGCCACCGGGCACTCGGCCGCCTGGGGCCGTCCGGCATATTATCACGACAATCCCTATCTTGAGGCGGCAGCAGCACAGGCGCTCATTGACCGCCGTATTCTGGCAATTGGGTTTGACGGCCCTTCTGCCGATCCTGTTGGAGAGGAGGAACCTACCGGCGCAGACGACTTTCCGCTGCATCAGCTTTGGCTGGGTGCGGGCTGTCTGATTCTGGAAAACTTGACCCGCCTTCAGGAATTACCTGATCAGGTGGAACTCGTCATAGGCGCCATCAACATCCGCGACGCCTCCGGCATTCCCTCAGCCATCTGGGCAAAGTTTGCAGAGTAATCCACCGTGTTGTAATGCTTATCTTTAGGAGTGCGAAAGGAAACACGTAACATGTCCGAAGTATCTCCGCAGGCGAATCAGCCCGTAGTAGCCACTGCCCCGGAAGAAAGTACGCAGCTTGCCAAAGGTCGGCTTGGCGTCTGGGACGCGGTAGGACAGTCGGTGGGGTTGCTCGCGCTCATCCTGGCCCTGGCAATTACCACCGGCGCCGTCGCCGCATTTGCCGGGCCGCAAGCCCCGCTGGCTTACCTCGTCGCTGGCCTGGGTAGTCTGTGTCTGGCCTACGTCTTTATCCGCTTCACACGCAGCGTGGCGAGCGCAGGAAGCATCTATACGTACGTTGCCAGAGGGCTGGGTCCCGAAGCCGGTTTTATCGGCGGCTGGCTCTATGCTGGCGCGTTTGCCTTCGGCGTCTCTTTCACACTGGCTATTTCCGGTCTTTATGCCTCGACCTTCCTGTCTGACCTGAACTCTAGTCTCAACGTCAGCTGGTTTTGGTTCTTCCTCGGTGGGATTGTCCTGCTCTTCTTGTTTGCCTTTTTCGATATCCGCATCTCGACTCGGGTGCAGCTAATCGTTACTGTACTTGGAGTGATCGCCGTCCTGATAGCGGTCTTCGCCATCCTGTTCAAAGGGGGCGCCTCTGGCCTCTCTGCCGTTCCATTCAACCCAGGGGGGATCTCCGGAGGCTTCTCCAACTTCTTCGTCGCAGTGATCTTTGGGTTTACAGCCTTTGGGGGCTTTGAAGCCGCCGCCACGTTGGGCGAGGAAACGGCCAACCCACGGCGTGCCATACCGCTCGCTATTCTGGTGGCGATCCTGGTGGGCGTCGTGTTTTTTATCTTGACGACCTATGCATTCTCGGAGGGCTATGGGGCAACCGCCAAAGGTGCTGGCGCGTGGGCCAGCGATGCCGCGCCGCTGAGTACCATGGCGACTCAGTATGTGGGCAAGTGGCTTGCTACCATCCTCGACCTTGCGGTCGCCATTGATGCCTTCATCGCTTCGCTCGCTGGCCTGAACTTGTCCTCACGAGTGCTATTTTCTATGGGGCGTGATCGTGGCGTGCCTTCGGTCTTTGGCAGGAGTCATCCGCGCTTCAAGAGCCCCTGGATTGCGTTGCTCTTTATCTTGGTAATCACCCTCATCCTGGGTGCCTGGCCGGGCCGCGTCATGAACAGCATCAGCGGGGCTCCACTGTCGCAGCAGCCCCCAGCGCCACTGCCTTTCGTCGAATTTCTGGCTGGCACAGCCACGCTGGGGATTCTGGGGGCCTATCTCCTGGCAGCTATTTCGGGCCTTGGGTTCTTCCAGCGGGCCAAGAGCGGGGGCCTGCAAGTCCTCTGGCAGATTGTGCTACCGCTGCTGGCGATTCTGATCGTTGGAGCGACGCTCATCAGCTCCTTCGCTCCGCTCCCACCGGCGCCCCCCCTGGTGGCACCACTGAGCTATGCGCCGTACCTCTTTAGTGGGTGGGTCGCGTTGGGCTTTCTGCTGGTCGCCGTGCTGAGAAACACCAATCCTACACTCGTGAGCAAATTTGGGCAAATTGTGGCGGGCCAAGGGGAGGAAGACGAGGGAGACAACATCGTCCCTGGCAACTAAGGTCACCTTGATACAAGAAAGCAGGCGCTCCCCAGAAAGCATATGCGCTGCTCTCTTGTATCAATTTCCCGTGCTCCGACGGACTTTTTCACGCCTTTCGGTGTCGTAGTAAATGTAAAATCACATAATTCCCGCATTTGTCATGTTGGGCACGGAGTCTGCCAGGAAACCTGGAGGAGAGCACACGAAACCCCTCTCTAGACCAGGAGCACCCCGTCATGACCAGAATCCGAGCCGCCACCCACACGGTTGGCTGCATTGATGCGTATTGTAGCTACTACCGCTCGGTGTTTCACAACGTACGCCACTTTGAGCAGTTCACCCAGCTGGAGTTGGGGATGCTGGCCGAAACCAAACGCAAGTCGCTGCCACGCCTGGCCAAGACGGTGCAGGGGGACCACCAAGCCTTGCATCATTTTCTCGCCAACGCCGACTGGTCGGTGGAGGAACTCCGTACCATTCGGCTGCAGCTCACGCGTGAGGCCTTAGCTGGACGCCCCTTTGTGCTCTGTATTGACGAGACCGGTGACCGGAAGCAGGGGCACACCACCGACTATACCGCCTCCCAATACCTGGGAGGGCTGCACCGCGTGGAGCAGGGTATCGTCTCGGTCACTCTCATGCGAAGTCATATAGCTGAGTTGGTGAGCAGGGGAATCGCCGGCACGGTGGTCACCGGCACGCTACGCGATTCGCTCTTCGTCCTGGATGGGCTACTGGAGCAGGATGCCACGTTGCTTCAGCCTTGGCAATCGCTTCAGCCCACGGTTAGCGGATCTGGGAGACGTGCGCTTCTGGCGATTTGAATCCTCAGCCGAGTATGGAGCGTTACAAGGGCTGGCGCGACATCGACTCGATCGTACCCTCATTGAGGATCATTGGGATGATATCCTGCGGGTGGCCGGTTCGTTGAAATTGGGTCGCATTCGTGCATCCGAAGTCATACGCATGCTGCAGGGCGAGGGCCGTCCTACCACGCTTGGCCGGGCCATCGCGGAGGTCGGTCGAATCGCAAAAACCGCCTACCTGCTCAATTATGTAGCCGATGAACAGTATCGGCGTCGGATTCAAATTCAATTGAATTGAGGCGAATCGCGCCATAGTCTGGCACGTGCCACCTTCCATGGGCAACAAGGGGCCTTGCGCCAGGCATACCACGAATCATTCGCTTGGGCTCATGCATCTGATTGTGGGATAGTCCTTGCTCTTGAGAGAATGACTGCACCATTGCCGGTCTTTTTTTTCGCGAATACGGTGGAAACTTTGACAATGTGCGCGTGCATTTTTTCGCAGATACAGTGGAAACTTCTTCTTTTTTCGCACCTATGTTGGAACGTACACGTTCGCTAGCCGGTGCGCGGGACGATGAGGATTCGGCCCACCTTCCTATAGCCATAGACTCTCCACCCGATCCATCACAAGCTACTTCACTTTAGCTAGCTCTGCGACCACATACGGAAACTGGCCGCCGCGTGTGTCCGCGAATTGGCGGGGCTTGAGACCTGTGGAGATACCCGCATTCATGACCAGGGAGAACATGACCTCGGGGGCATCATCGCCGAGCGCACGACCATTGTGTTCGACGAACCCGAAGCTGGCCGTGGTGCCGGTTCGATAGGGTAGAACGTCTGGGAGCAAGCGCTGAGCAACCGCGGTGCCATACGTCGCCGGATCCGGGGCAGTGCTGTTGGCGCCAACGACTTCCCGCGACGAGCCGGGCGAGGCGCTGCGGCAAAGGCTCTGGTCTCGGTAGGAGCAGCTCCCTGGCCGTTGCCACCGCACCTGGCCGCACAACAGGAGCGGGTCGTCGCTCAGGTCCAGCAGGCACTCGGGGAAGCATCCTGGGAAGCGACTTTCGCGGCGGGTCGGGCCCTGTCCCTTCTCATCCCTCTCGTCATCCAGATACTAGGGCTCACTCGTTGAAAGTAACCTCGGAATGCGGCCTCCTCTGCAACCGCGCCGACCAGCAAGGCCATCAACGGCGCGAGGGCGACGGTGACGAGTGGATACTTGGAGTAGTCCGGCAGCGCCCGCGCCGCGGGCAGGTGTGCGAGGCCACCATGCGCCGCCGAGGTAGCGCCACAGCAGCCAAAGGAGCAGAGCCATCACCACGACCGCCCAGGGGATCGCAGGGCTCATCGCCAGGTTAATGGTGAGCAACGCGCTCCAGATGCCTCCAACCACCGCGGTCAGCACGAAGGCCAGAGCGCCAAAGCCCATGACTAGCACGAGGCGACGCACGAGCGGACCGGACCGAGTGGGCGTTTTCTGCGGTGTCACCATGCCCCCCTTTCGTGTCCCGGCTGCATCACGTCCCGCTTGCTTCACATCTCCGACCGTGATGCAGCCGGGCAGGCAGGATCCGCCATACGTATCGTGCACGTTGGCCGGCGTCATGCTGCGGCTTCACTTTTCTGCAAAACATCCTCTCAGATACACCAGGGAGACTATCCACTGTACCCGACGTTCATGCCAGCAATTCGCCGCGTAGCACGGTGACGGCCTGCCCCTCAATCGCAACCCGGTCGCCACTCAGCCGCACACGCACTACACCCCCGCGAGGCGATGCCTGGTAGGCAGAGAACGCACGCTTCCCAAGCCGCTGTTCCCAGAAAGGAGCGAGCGTGCAGTGCGCCGAACCAGTAGCCGGGTCTTCGGGAATCCCTGACCTTGGGGCGAAGAAACGCGAGATAAAGTCATACTCGGTGGAATCGCTGCGACTAGTGACGATCACGCCTCGAACCGGCACACGCTCCAGGCGGTTCATATCCGGCTTGAGTGAGCGCAGCGTCTCTTCGGAGTCCACCTCCACAAGGTAATCAAAGGAGCTCTTGCCCACATAGGCAGGCTCGACACCGAGCGCTTCGAGTAGCTCATCCGGAGCGTCAGCGGGAGTGGCAGGGGTTGCCGGAAAATCCAGCTCGATCCAGGCGCCATGGCGCTCGGCTTTCAGCAGGCCGCTGCGGGTGTAAAAGCACGCTTGCTCCTCCACCTTCAGATGCCCCTCCTCCCACAGAACATGGGCGCTGGCCAGGGTCGCATGTCCACAGAGGTCCACTTCGACTGTCGGTGTGAACCAGCGCAAGTGAAATCCATCTAACTCCGCATACAAAAAAGCGGTTTCGGCCAGGTTCATTTCCTGTGCCACCCGCTGCATCCACAGCTCATCACCTGGCTCAGGCAGCAGGCACACCGCTGCCGGATTTCCCCCAAAGGGCGCACTAGTAAAGGCATCTACCTGGCTTATAGGTTGTCCCATCTTCGGCCCTCACTTTGTCTCGCAAAAAGTAACCCACTACCGCGGGGTCAAAGGCGCCTTAGCGCCTTCTTGGCGCTACTTATTGCGCAACACATTCAATCTCAACCCGGGCACCTAGCGGCAGACTCTTGACCGCAATAGTGGAACGCGCGGGATATGGAGCCTCAAACTGGTGCGCGTAGACCGCATTCATTTCGGCGAAATCGCCCATGTCGGTCAGAAATACCGTGACCTTCACGACATTGCTGAAATCTCGACCCATGGTTTTCAGGACGGCCTGAATATTCGCGAAAATGCGTGCGGTCTGGGCTGCCACATCACCCTCGGTAAGCTTACCTGAGCCGGGCTCCTGCGCCACTTGACCGGATAGATACAGAAATGTTCCGGCGTTCACCAGATGGGAAAATGGCCCCACTGGTGCGGGCAGGTCCGGAGAATTGATACCTACTCGTGACATAGCTCTCCTCCTCCTTCGTTTTTCGTCGGATGTAGCGCCGCGGCAATGATCCATGACTGGGTAAAGGTTGCCATAACCAGTAGCCGATTGCCAGTGGCGGAAATGACACCCAACCACAAAAAACTGCCAACACCGCCAACTGTTGACTTCCTGCACCACAGTCAGCAATCAAGCTATGGCTCCGGAGGATACAGGAAGCGGGATCTGGGGGATGAAACCAGGAGTAGGCCCGCCGGTTAGTGTTTCTGCGCTACAGCCTCGGAAAGTACCCCCATCCGTTCGTGATGGAACGCCTGCCGGTAGGCTTGAGGAGATATGCCCAGAAGGCGGTGAAAGTGGAGCCGCAAGCTGGCAGCTGACCGAAAGCCGCTGGATACCGCGATCTGCTCTATAGAGTCATCCGTTGTCTCCAGCAAACGCTGGGCCAGCGCTATGCGCTGCTGAAGCAGCCAGTGATATGGTGTGGTGCCGAGAGTTGCCTGAAAGCGCCGCGCAAACGTGCGTGGACTCATAATGGCTCTCGAGGCCATTTGGTCTATAGTCAGGTATTCTCGAAGGTGGCCAGTGAGCCAGGTGAGCGTAGCTCCAAATGGCTCCGGCTCCTGCTGCTCCGACGAAGGTAGGGGCATCTCAATATACTGTGCCTGCCCACCCTCACGATGAGGCGAAACCACCATCCTCCTGGCGATTGCGGCGGCAATCTCGGCTCCATAGTCCCGGCGGACAACATGAAGAGACAGATCAATGGAAGCTGCTGTCCCAGCTGAGGTCAGAATCTGCCCATCGTCGATATAGAGACTCTCCGCGTCCACCTGCAGCCTCGGATACCGAGCGGCTAACTCCGTTGCCCAGCGCCAGTGGGTGGTGACCCGTCTCCCATCCAGCAGACCCGCGGCGGCAAGGAGAAAGGTGCCGGTGCATAGCGCCATGATGCGGCTACCTCGTCGGTACGCGTCCCCTAATGTCTCCAGCAGCGCGTCCGGCACTGGCACAATGACCATATCGGCATCAGCGACATTGGCCAGGGTATGGGGTGCGATGACCTCGAGACCCACTGAGGTCAGAATTGGCCCCGGCTGAGTAGCGCAAAGCAACAGCCGATACCAGGGCACGCCAAGTTCAGGCCGCTCAACCCCAAACACCTCGGTGGCCACACCCAATTCAAATGGATTCACCCCATCGTAGAGCACAATCGCAACGGTATACATGGCAGGATTTGGCTGCTTTCAGTCACTTCTACCTCTAGCAGTAGGAGGCCGCGTATGGCAGGATTGTAGCACAACACGCTTTTGCTGCCAGGAGCAGAGGATCGAGACTGTTGCACACGGGATTATGGCATCAAGGGGCAGTCAGCGCTGGTTGCCGCCGGTTCGAGGGGGGATCCAGGTATAGCTAATGGCTATAAGAAGAACTGGCGCGTGTACAGTGCCGCCAGAACCTACAGCCGGAACTGCTGCAAGCAGGGAAGTGCTGATGTGTGACACTCGTGACTGGGTCAATGCTTTTCACCTGAACAAACGACCCGTGTGTAGGCAAGCTAAGGTGCGAGCGGACGGGAATGAACGGGTCTACTTCCTCGAAGCCGATTCGCTTGTCTACTCTACTTTACTCACCGTCTCGACTCTGACTCTGCCTGAACAGTCACACCGGAACGAGCGATCATTACCTGACAGCAAGGCGCACGCGATAGCCAATATACCAAGGCAGCACTTGACCCCCGAAGACCGTGTCAACGGCATGTTTGAAACCCTCGAGGTCGAGCTCCTCCTCGGTCACCAGCCCGTCACGTAGCAGCCGATCCGCGCCGTTGGTCATCGAGAGGCCGATGAAGCGTGCTGCATCGCCCTCCTCGCGCGCATGCAGCAGCGCCTCGCGGACATAACGGAAGCGCCCACTGGCTTTGATGCGGCTCAGGTGCTCATGCTTCGGCCACGCGTGGACTCGCTCTCGGTATGCGAGATTGAGTGCCTCGACACGCGCGTCCAACGCTTGAAATGCCTGGTCCGCCTCCCAATGCACCAGCGGGGGCCAGTCGTAGTCATAGGCGGCGAAGACGCCGGCCGGGCGCAGGATGCGCGCCACCTCAGCAATGGTTGGCTCTGGCTCCATCCAATGCAGCGCCTGCGAGATGGTCACAATGTCGGCGCAGTCGTCCGGCAACCCCGTCTGCATAGAGACACCGTCACGGTAGGAGACACTGGCGGCATTACCCAGCGCCGCCGTTCGCTGCTCCGCCTGACGCCGCATATCCACGTTCGGCTCGATGCCAATCACGGTGGCGGCTCGCCTCGCCCAGGCACGCGCCGAGAGGCCTGTGCCGCTGCCAATATCCACGACCAGCTCGGGCCGAGCCTGCTCAGCAAGCTGTGTCAGCAGATCCAGCAGCGCACTCGGCGGCTGCGGACGGTACGCGTCGTAGAGGTCCGCCACGCCGCTCCACAGGGCAATATTTGCCTTTGTCGTGTCCTGCGCGTCCGTCATATGATTCCTCCGAGATTGGTTGGGAGCACCCGCGCCCCACGTTCTCTATTCTGCCACACGGTACACTTGGCGCCTATGCACCCCCCTATGTGACTACGTCTCCGTTATGTCTCCTTCCAGCCGAGAAGACCCTGGCCGCCTGCAGCGCCGCCTGGTAGAATGGAGTAGACTCGAAGCAGACACACTACTACACTCCTACAGGAAGGTCAAATGGATACCGCGCATGTTCTCCGGCAGGTTCATGGACGTTCTTATCCCTCTGATTGGCGAGTAGCTCGTTGGAATCTCCGCCGACTTCTCCTGCTACTCAGCTACCTGGCAGTAGGCGCTGGCGCCTCCCTCCTGGTCAGCTGGTTACTGGCTGGTTGGCCTCCCTTAGACCAGTTGTTAGGACAGTGGAGAACGCTGCTTTTCTTGCTTTTGGCACTTGGTTGGCTCCTACAACTCATTAGTAATCTTCCGCTTATCCTGCCCTTTTTCCGCTATTTTCGGCAGGTTGTTGTCTTCCTACCGGAGGGGTGTGTGGTAGGGAGTCCGCAGACGCTCGCTCTGCACAGCTCTATCCGCTATCAAGATGTCGTCGCAATTCGATTGCGCGACGTGAACGTACGTCGCTGGGGCGATGAACACCACCTCACCAAAACCGTGCTGACCTGGACTGATCGCATGGGCAGAGAATTCGAGTGGAAAATCGAGCCCATTTACACAGTATCGGCGGCCCATATCGCACAAACGATCATCACGGCTCACACTCTCATCGGAGAGCAGCGGCGGGAGGCACTAGAAGCAGTCTCAGCACCACAGGATGGGGCGATCTTGCCCAGCTCTCCCGAGATTGTCTCCCCTGAGTGGGAAACGATTGACGGGCGGCAGGCGCTGGAGCGGGTTGGAACCGGAACAACGCCTGCCGGCTGGGAGGTCGTTGCCACGCGTCCAGCATCATTTCTCGTCGTGGCGCTGGTGTCGCTCTTCTTTACGCTGGTACTGGCAGGCGTAGGGGTGGCATCATGGTTAGGCTACTCGGTGGGAGGCAACTTCATCTGCCTTGGTGTGGCCGCCCTCCTCTGCGCCATAATGACGCTCCAATTTTTTCGTGCCATTCTACGGGGGCGCCGGCAAGTGCTGGTCATTTTGCCGCTGGGACTGGTTATTGGTGACTGGAAAACCGGAGAAGTTTGGCAGTCTATACGCTTTGCCGATGTGGCGGGAATCGAAATGCGGTCCTGGAGTGGCGGGGTCATGGCGCGAATTCACTATAAGCCGAGTGTGCTGCTGCGGCAGCAGTGGCAAGCGGATTCGCGCTTTGCACCGCTTCCGGAGGCCGGAGGCAAGCTGGTGGCTGCCTTCACACGCTATCAGCAGTATCATCGCTTGCGCTCATGACCGGAAATGACCAGACCCGCATGAACTCTCACCCCGCTTGATGGATTCTTGACCAGCCAGGTCAGCTAGCGCCGGTGGGTAGCCTCGGTTCCAGTCATCGCGACTCCGCAACCCCGAAGTGAAGCCGGCAAGCGTACGGCTAGCTCTTGACAATTCCCCACCAGCTCAAGTAGACTTTCTAGGTCATACTTTTTCTGACCGGTTCCAACCAAACCACCCCAGGAACCTACGAAGGGAGCGTGCAATGCATAAAGCTACTACCCGCACTGCATCGTGTCTCCGGGCAGGTCAGAAACAATCTCGGCGGTTCTCGTAGAGTCACAGCCAATTACACCGGCACAGTTGAGCTAAGCTTGCCGCCGTAGAACCGCCGTTGTCTGGCCGTCCCGCTCGGGACGGCCCTTTTCGTTGCCAAGTACGTCTCAGCTAGGGCCGCCG
>JBKQTH010000121.1:0-4084 GCA_052143275.1 Ktedonobacterales bacterium
CGTATCGCCTTTTACCTCACCTCCCGCGGCCTCACCAATGAAGTGTATTATGCCGCTCAGAAAGCCGCTCGCTTGATAGGCACCAACAATATCGATAACTCCGCCCGAGTCTGCCACTCACCCAGTACTGTCGGGCTGAAGCAAACCCTTGGGGTGGGCGCCTCGTCCGTCTCCTATAAAGACTGGATAGGCTCCGACCTACTGGTATTCATCGGAAGCAACGTGGCCAACAATGAGCCGGTAGCGACAAAGTATCTCTACTATGCCAAGCAACAGGGCGCCAAGCTTGCGGTTATCAACCCCTACAAAGAGCCTGGAATGGTGCGGTACTGGGTACCTTCAGTTCCTGACAGCGCTGTGATGGGCACCAAGCTCATGGATGAGTTCTATCAGATCGGAACTGGCGGCGACATTGCCTTTCTCAACGGCACGCTGAAATATCTGATCGAGCAGGATTGGGTAGACCATGATTTCATTCGGCAGCATACGGTAGGCTGGGACGAGCTGGAAGCCGTGCTGGCCGAACAGGACTTTCCGCTGCTGGAGCGAGCGAGCGGATCCAGCCGCGAAGATATGAAGCGCTTCGCCGAGACTATACATGCCGCGCGTACTGGAATTCTGGTCTGGAGCATGGGAGTTACCCAGCACAGTTTTGGAGTGCAGACGGTAAAGTCGATCGTCAACCTGGCTCTGTCTCAGGGCTGGCTTGGCAAAGAGAACAGCGGTGTAGTGCCGATACGTGGCCATAGTGGCGTGCAGGGCGGCGCCGAAGTGGGGGCGGTGCCTAACAATCTCCCTGGCGGTGTCGTCATCAACCCGGATACCGCCGCGGAGTTCAGCAAGCTCTGGGGCTTCAGTGTCCCCAATTGGGTAGGGATACGTGCGCCAGAGATGATCGATGCCTGCGCCGACGGCGCGCTGGATGTCTTTTATTGCAGTGGCGGCAACTTTCTGGAGATACTTCCCGATCCGGCGTATGTGCAGGATGCTTTGGGGAAACCGGCGCTCCGGGTTCACCAGGACATCTATGTGACAACCCAGATGCTGGTAGAGCCAGCGGATACCGTCGTGCTGCTGCCCGTGCAGACAAGGTATGAACAGCGAGGCGGCGGCACTGAGACCAGCACGGAGCGTCGCATCATCTTTTCGCCTGAGATTCCCGGCCCACGTGTCGGCGAGGCTCGCTGCGAGTGGGAGATCTTCACGGAACTGGCGGCACGAGTCCAGCCTGAGCAACGCCAGTTGATCACCTTTAAGAACGCCAAGCAGATCCGCGAGGATATCGCCCGGGCCATGCCGGTCTATGCCGGTATCGAGCTGCTCAGCAAGAAGGGGGATCAGGTGCAGTACGGCGGACGCTATCTCTACGCCAACGGCGTCTTCGAAACTCCTGACCAGAAGGGACATTTCTCGGTGGTGACTCCTCCAGAGCTGGAGTTGCCGCAAGGCAAGTTCATACTCTCGACCAGACGTGGTAAGCAGTTCAACAGCATGATACACGCATCCAGAGACAGCATTACCGGAGCCGGCCGCGATGCGCTGCTCATCTCGGCGGAGGACGCCGCCGCTCTTGGAGTCTCCACTGGCGAGCGGGTTCTGGTGAAGAGCGACAATGGTGCCAGCATGGAGTTCCAGATACGTGTTGACCAGATTCAGCCACGTAATGTGCAGGCGTTTTGGCCGGAATGCAACCTGCTGATCCGCCGCCGCGTCTGCGATGTTGCCGCCGGCATACCGGACTACAACGCCATAGTCGAGATCGTGCCGGTGGCGGCGGGACTGGCCACCGCCGCTGGAGTGCGAGCTGCGCGCTAGCGACATCGTGCCATGCGCTGCGCCCTGGCGCCTGAGTCAGCGGCGGAAGTCTGCCGCTAGCAGTCCAGGAAAAGGACTCAGGCGCCGTGCCCGGCCATATGGCCGCCGTCGACAGGTAGCGCGACGCCGGTGACGAAACTGGCTTCATCAGAGGCCAGGTACACGGCCGCACTGGCTATATCGGCGGGTGTTGCCATCCTCCCCAGTGGAACGACGGAGACCAGCCGGGCGCGTGTCTCCTCAGGCGTGGCCCGTGACCCGGCGGTAAACTCACCGATCATAGGAGTATCCGCCCAGACCGGGCATATGGCGTTGGCCCGAATGTGGAAACGGGCTCCCTCCAGCGCCAGAGTCTGGGTCAGCTGTATGACGCCGGCCTTGGAGGCGCCGTACGCTCCCAAGTGTGGCGTGCCCTGCAGGCCAGCGACTGAAGCGGTGGTAAGTATGACTCCTCCTTCTCCCGAATCGCGCATCGCCCTGAAAGCAGGCTTCGCCGAGAGAAAAACACCCGTCAGGTTGACGGCCAGCACGCGCTCCCAGTCATCCCTCTCCAGAGTGGAGATAAATCCCGGAGTCCCAATGCCAGCGTTGGCCACCAGAACATTCAGCCTTCCCCAGCGCTCCACCGCCTGGGTGACGGCACTGGCACAGTCGTCTTCGCTGGTGACATCTACCCGGCGAAAGTCGCCACGCGTGCGGCCCGCATCGCCCATCAACTCCACCGTCTGGCGTGCGCCGGCCTCGTTTATGTCTGCGGCCAGCACGGAGGCGCCCTCAGCCACAAAGCGTAGCGCCATGGCTCGTCCAAGTCCAGAGCCGGCGCCGGTGATAACCGCTACTTTTCCCAGCAGGCGTTCAGTCTGGGCCATCTACGCCCTCTCTTCCATTGAACCAGTCATCATACTTGCGAGAATCAGTGATTAACCTACACTCTACCATAACGGCCGGCGTTGTAGTGTTCAAGCCTCTCCCTCCGCCGGTGCATTCGCAGGAGCCGCCGGCGGCGTAGCCGCAGATATGCCGCCACCGGCCATCGGCAGCGGCTTGCGAATGCGCTTCGGAGACGTCGTCTCCGGTACTGGCACGAGAATAGGCGCTTCCAGTACCCGCCAGTTGGCCGCCGCCTGATCCATTAGCTCAACCAGCCGCTGCAACTTGGCGATAACTCTGGTAATATTACCCCGTTGGCGAACGTAGCCATCGGCATGTAACTCTCTAACCCAGGCTTGCAGATCCTGGTCTTCGAGGTCATACCACTTGAGATCGGCCTGCAGTCGCACATGTACCTTATACGCGGGGTCGAAGAGCTTGCGCCCGGCAGCGGGAATCTCGCCCTCGGTCAGTGCGGCGCTCTCCTCTTCGGCACCGGCATATACTTCGGTATAGAGCGCCTCGATGTCCTTCAGCTTATAGAAATTACCCTTGCCGACACCGGGGTAGGCGCGCAGACGCTTCTCTCGTACAAACGCCAGTAGGGTATCCCGGTCAACCCCAAGCCGGCGGAGCGCCTCGCCTTCATCCACGAAAGCAAAGCGCGAGGTCTGGTTTAACATTCGGTCCTGCCACTTTCTATCTCTAGTGCTGGTAGGTTGTAGGGCGTCTGGCCGCTAGGCGCCGGATTCTGCCCCTACGACTCCCGGCCGAAGCACGGATTCATAAAAGACTAGCAGCGTACTGCCGTAGCGCCGCTCATCGATGCGCTGCAGGCGCTTTAGGGTCAGCCCATCGAGATCATGCCGTTCGCGCGGATGGATCTGCGCAATCACGAGACCGGCTGGGTCAGTTAAGGGAGCTACATCCAACTGAGCCACCGCCCGAGCAGCCAGTCCACGATATTGCGGTGGCGCTATATACACGATGTCGTAGCGCCTTCCGGTGGTGTAGGCTCTCTCTAGAAAAATGAAGGCGTCAGTCTGCAGCACCTCTGACTTGCCGGTGAAGCCGGTACTCGCGAGATTGTCGCGAATGCACTTGACGGCCGGCGAATCCAGCTCAACGAAGGTAGCCGACGACGCTCCCCGGCTCAACGCTTCGATGCCGATACTGCCCGTGCCACCGAAAAGGTCAAGGAAACGAGTATCGCGAATGCGGTAGGCCAAAATATCGAAGAGCGCGGTCTTGACCCGGTCCATGACCGGACGCGTGCCGGGAGTAGCCGGTGACTTGAGCTTACGCCCCTTGGCAGTTCCCGCGACCACACGCATTTCAGTCGCCCCCGGTAGGAGGCGCGTCGCTGGTGGCAGGTGCGGCAGCGCCGCGCTGACGTTCG
>JBKQTH010000122.1:0-30113 GCA_052143275.1 Ktedonobacterales bacterium
AGCTTGAACCAGGTTGGACTCACCCTGCCGCTGTAGGGATACTCGGCTCTGGACAGGTCGCGGCTCAACAAGAACTCAGCACCGCGCTCCAGCGCCTGCCGCACGGATGCCGAACGGCGTTCTGGCGGAACGGCGATGAGTGCTTTCATGGCTTTGGTGGCACCCCAGGCGCACGGCTGCTTCTCGTTGATCGCGCAGGCGAAATACGGTCCACTCGTGCCGGACTGATAATAGCGAATCGGGTCCTCTCCGCTAATAGCGCACACCTGCCAGTCCAGCGACTGCTGCACGCGCGGATCATCCAGACGGCCCAGCCGAATCAGCGCACAGAGCAGATTGCCGTTTAAACAATGGACGACGCCGCTGGGCACGGGCTTCGTGTTGAAGGCAAATCCGCCGTTCTCGGCCACACTGTGGTCCAGCAGATAGTCGCAGCCGCGCTGTACCTGCCGGTCGGTAGAATCGGCGCCTAGTTCTCCGAGGAGCATGATCTGCCAGACCGTGCCGCGATATTTTCCGTACCCGCCGCCGGGCTGCTGCCAGTAGCCGTCGGGGTGCTGCGCGGCAAGTATCGCCGGGACGGGGCCCTCTGCCATGATCGCTGACTGCGCGGCAAGCACGTCGGGATCATCATCCGGGCGGTCGAGCAGATCGCGCAAAGCAAAGTAGCGAATAGCTGGATTCACTGGATCAAATTCGAGCAACCAGGAGAGCGAGTTGCCGTTCAAACTGTTGAGCCAGGACATGAAAGCACCTCTTCATTCTGGGCCGAGCTTCTGTAGGAGTATACCCCGCTATTCTCGTCTGAACGTCGGTGTGCTGTCTATTGGGAGTGCTACTGGGGCTTTAGCTCAAACTATCCTTATTCTTGTATGGGTATACCACCAATGGCATCTTCACAGGGCCGTAAATCCTGCGGCCGAAGGGCGCACTGGCCGAACCGAGGCGATAGATGGATGCATGGTGCGATAGTAAGCCTGATGCATAGCAGGTTTCATGAGTGATGAAGCAAGGAAGACACAGCTCACTACGCGCTGTGATCTAAATGCGTTGGTAGGTCGTCGAGGCGGAGAAGTTACCACTTTGGCGGGCATGTGATATCCCAGAGTGCCCTACGGGGCGATCCCACGATGTTTTCTCAGTAGCTATAGGCAGAGATTCTCCATACTTCCCCCAATAGACGTCTTGGGAGACTGCTGCGTATGCTACGTGTATACAAAAAGCGTGAACAGGGCCATCCTGACAACTCGGATAGAAAGGATCCAGATCTGGAGGTGATAGTGTGGTATCTGCGTCGGCAGAAGGCCCAAGATCGGTCCTGTCTGTGAGGAAAACGGTCTGGCTCATCTTCTCTGCTGCACTGGTGTTGGCGCTGGCGCTGCCAGTCGCGACGGTGGTACAGCAACGCTGGTCGACGTTACAGGCTCGTGCCACGGTCTGGCCAGCTCACCCAAAGGTTGGCACTACTGTGCATCTTATTGTATCGCTTGCCGATTCGAACGATCAGGCGGCGGTGGGTGGTCCCTGGGCCCAGCTGGTGGCTACCTGGAATATGCCGGAGATGGAGATGGAAACCCACCAGGCTACGTTGCAGGGCACACAGAGCAGCACGGGAACTTTTGTGGTTCCCCTTCAGTTGGATATGGCCGGTCGATGGTCAGTCCAGGTAATCTTACAGACACCAGGAAGGCCGACATGGCGTGGTACGGTAGACATCATTGCGCTTCCTGGCAATGAGATATCATCGGCCGCTACTACGTGACCAAGCGGTAGTGAGAATCAGAGAGCTATGAATATATCGTCACTACTCCAGCGTGGCATGGCGCGGCCAGCGGACGACGGCAGGAGTATGAGCCGCTGGCTCGGCCAGCTCTCGACCTTTGAAAAAGTCATCATTGCCAATAGCATCATCATTGTCCTGGATACGTTTGCCGGTTGGTGGATCACGCAACATAATCCCGAAACGTATCACTATCTTATCGATACCGCCTTCATTGTGCTTGCTGTAGTGTTGGGTCTCTTCGTCAATTTCTTGCTGTTGCGCGCGGCTTTCGCTCCCTTGCGTAGCCTCCTAGTAATCATACGGGCGGTGGAGTATGGCGATCTCGATGCCCGGGTCTCATTGTATGGCACTGACACCGATGTAGGGGTGCTGGCTCGAGCCTTCAATGCCATGCTCGACCAACTGGCACGCAGCAGAAACGAAGTTGCCGCCCGCGTCCTGCGTGCTCAAGAGGAAGAGCGGAGGAGAGTGGCACTCGAACTTCATGACCAAACCGGCCAGAGTCTTACCGCGCTTGTGCTGCATGCGGAGGCGATTGGCCAGAGGCTGGCCGGTGAAACTAGCGCATCCGCCATACAGGCGCGGAGGCAGGCCGAGCATTTGAGCGTCCTGGCGCAGCAATCTCTTGCCGAGGTACAGGCGCTCTCTCGCCAGTTACGTCCGGCACTGCTCGATGATATGGGTCTACCGGCGGCGCTCCGCTGGCTGGCTGAAGACGCGCGACAGCGACTCGACATTGAGTTACGGGTTGTCGCCAGCGGAATCGATCGCCTTCCGAGCGACATCGAAACTGCCCTGTTCCGCATCGCCCAAGAAGGGCTCACCAATACGGTTAGGCATGGTCGCGCCACACGTGCGGGTTGCCTCGTACGCCAATCTGCGGAGCACATCACCCTTGTCTTCGCCGACAATGGGCAAGGCTTCAATGGGGTGCGATCATCCTTCAGCGGTTCTCTGCCGCCTAAGTCCGTAGGGCTGGGACTCGAAGGGATGCAGGCGCGGATTCGACCACTCGGTGGGACACTCACGGTCCGTTCCCGACCAGGACACGGGTGCTGGATACGAGCTCGCGTGCCGCTTCCGCGAGTTACCTCTAGAGAGGCTGACTGGGCACTAGAAGCAGAGAGAGGGAGCGTCACTGGTGAGTGATGCGGAATGTCATACTGATGGATATCAGCATGCCGGAGCTGGATGGTCTCGAAGCCTGCCGGCGCCTCCGGGTATGTCATCAAGCGCACTGCTGCCGCCGATTTGGTAGCCGCGGTGCGCGCCGTAGCCCGTGGAGAGTCGTTTCTCTCTCCGAGTATGATTCGTGCTCTTGTTAATGACTTCACTGAACGACATGCGAATCAGTCCTCATCCAGCACACCACCGTCGGAGCCGCCAAGTAGCACCCCGGTAACTGATTACTACGCGACGCTTACCAGCCGAGAACGGGAGATATTGCAGCTCGTGGGTGAGGGCAACACCAACCAGGAGACTGCTGACCGCTTACGTGTCAGTATCAAGACGGTTCAGACGCATCGTGCCTCGGTTATGATGAAGCTGCGGCTCCGTGACGTGACCCACCTGGTGCGGTACACGGTCCGGCGGGGCATCGTTGATCCCGAACTGTGAATAAGTCGCATCAGGCATCAGATAGTGTAGACACGATGCACCGAGTATCCCGGCATAAATTCTTCTCCAGCCTACATTTCGCAGTGAGTTAGGAACGAGTCTTGTCGATTGCTGGTAGGATGAAGCCCTCTCCCCTTTGGCGTGGGCCTCATCCTACCAGCAACACCCATCGAGTCAGCTTCACCCCCTGATTTCGCAGGGGATGCTGTACCGCCGGGTCCGCGCGGTGCCGCCAGGAGCTGAGAGGCGTCCGCTCTATTGACTCGGCGCGATAGTCAAGGTCGCGCCGCTTCTTCACTGAACTCGCCGCACCCAAGTTGCCGCCTAGTTTCAGGTTTATAGCTCTGAAATGTGCTGTACGTGCTCTGTAAGGTCGTGGCACTATACTTGCGTGAGATCGGTGCGGGTGCGCTGCGCGCCCGCTGGCGAAGGTACGTGGAGGGCGCCGCTGGCGCGTGCACCCGCGCAGTTGCGCCCGGCATCCAGGGCCGACAGTAATCAGTGAATAGAAGGGAACGCAATATGTCCACCATGGCTCCCGCCCCTCTCAAATACCAGCTCACAGGTGCTGCTTTTGTCGCGCAGGCCTGTTCCTGTGCGCACGACTCCTCCAGCGGGTGTACCGGTGACCCGTGCACCTGTGGCGAGCCCTGCCGCTGTGAGGGCGCGGATCTCTATCTTGGCCCGCGCTGGCGCTTAGTTGGTGACCAGATGGAGGCGGGGAGCATCGATGGAGTGGATGTGGGGCAACGCATCTATTTGAACCTCGCGCAGACCTCGGATGAGCAGGCACATGACTGGCATGAGGTCATCTTGATTGATGACGGGGCCACGCCTGAGCAGGTGCGGGTCCTCCTGCAGCTGTTCGAGGAACGCCAGGGCAGTGATCTGACCCATCCGGAGGGCCGACCACGGCAGGCGCGCGCGGTCTATCTCGTCCCGATGCGCTTTTCTGTGATCCAGGGGCGACCGATCCTGTGCGCCACCTTTTCCGCGCAGCGCAGCCGCCTCGTGCATGGCTCCGGCTCCGCGCCAATTCAGCTGTGGACTTTCAATGGGCGGGTCGCCGTGCGCGGGCCTGTGGGCCAGTAAGGCACGCAGCGACTGCCCTAGCGCGGTGTGGATCGTATCGCCGGCGGCGAGCCACCAGGGCATTGCGAGCGTTCGTGCGTGCCCAGGCGTACCGTATCTCGTGGGCGCTAGCGAGCTGACGCGCATTCGAGCACGGGAGCAGAGTGGGCCATGATGCGGGTGAAGCGCTCCGCGCCAGTGACGACCCAGCGCACGGCCTGGGCAGGCAGCTGGCTGGTGGCTGTGCTGGCCTGGATGCCGACGGTGCGGCTCTCACGTGGCATGCCGCCGATGTCGGGCACGATGGGCATGCCGCTGGGCACATTTCTGGCCGCTTGGACGCTGATGATGGTGGCAATGATGGGACCATCACTCGGCCCGATGCTCTCGCGCTATCTGGCTACCGCATGCCAGCGGACGCATGGACCGCGTCTCGTCGTCCGCGCCGGCGTCTTTGCGCTGAGCTACCTGCTCGTCTGGGCCGCCGTTGGGCTTCCCGTCTTTGGCCTCGCGTGGCTGCAAGGATACCTGGCCAGCACGGTTCCTGGAGCGGCCCTCGAAGCGGAGGCGATGCTCCTTGCGACGGCCGGCTGCTACCAGCTGACGCCGGTCCAGGTTCACTGCCTGGCAGCCTGTAACGTGCACCTGGGTGGGCATCCGCCGCTTCCTTCCACACTGGATTCGTACCAGGATGTCAGAGCGGGCGCGTGCCATGGTCTGGATTGCATAGGAGCATGCGGAGGCTGCATGCTGGCACTCGTGGCCATCGGACTCATGAATCTGGGGTGGATGGTGGTCTTTACCCTCGTTGTGTTTGCAGAGAAGGTCTGGCGTTCGGGCGATCGCCTGGCTCTGGTCGTGGGTCTCGGGCTGCTCCTGCTCGGCATTCTTGCGGGCATCGAGCCAGGGTTGATGCAGAATCTGGCCAGCGCATGACGAAGCGTCCCCCTTATTTTGCACCTTCGTCCGCGACCACATCGCGGTTTTCGTGCGCTGGCCCGATCAAGCCTAAGACGTTGCGGTGAAGCGTGTTGAGGCGCGGCCCTTAGAGCTCGTGGTGTACTGTGCGTGTCATATGCTTCTTGCTCTGGCAGCGTCAGGATCAGCGCGGTATGCGCCGAGCCCAAGCGCTTGCGCGATACGTATCCAGACATCCGAAAGTTCGGCCACCCCAGGACTGGCCGCATGCCAGACTCACGCGCTACCTCCAGGGAACGCAGCCGCATCACAGGCGAGTCCGGCCATGGCCTCGGCTACAACGGCTGTTGAAGGCGACTTACGACTTAATCCTGGCGGGGACGGCACCTGCCCTCCACTGTCCCCGTGCGGCGCAGTTTTGACAGATGGACAGGCGCCGCCATGGCGCCACCTGTCCGGTCCTGCGATGGCATGTCCCCTGCAGTCTCCAGTGTCTCTGAGCCCTAGAACAGGTATCGCGAGAACCGTGGACATTTTCTAAGAGGAGGAAGAACCACATGACCTACGCAGCACCACTGATCCAGACCAATCCCAGCAAGCCTAGCCTCGACGTGAACGCACTCACGGAGTGCATCCAAGCATGCTTTGACTGCGCCCAGGCTTGCACCGCCGACGCGGACGCAAACCTGGGCGAGCGGCAGCTGCAGGCGATGGTTCGCTGCATCCGCCTGTGTCTCGATTGCGCCGACATGTGCCTGGCGACTGGCCGGATCCTTTCGCGCCAGACCGCTTTCGACGCCACCGTGGCACGCGCCGCCCTCCAATCCTGCGCCCAGATTTGCCGATTGTGCGGCGACGAGTGCCAGGAGCACGCACGGCATGGCATGGCCCACTGCCGGACGTGCGAGGAGGCGTGTCGCCGCTGTGAAAAGGCCTGCAACACGCTCCTTGCCTCCCTGCAGATGTAGAGCCGAACTCGTTGACCGAAGGGCGACCCTGGCCATTCAGGGACGCTGGGGTAACTGGGGATGGGCCACCCCTTGATGGGGTCGCTCCTGGTTGTAATGGAGTTGGAAGAGAGGCAACGTCTCCCGCGTGTTGTTTCGCTTGCACTTACTGTGGCGGATTATTGCACTACCCTGAGACCCTATACGGACCCAGGGCCTGTGGGTGTAACCGCCCGCTTGTACACTTCTGGCTAGTACGCGCCATCTCTGCCGTATACAGACTGTGCACCTGCTCGCGTTTTTCGACCGCTTCCTCGTGACTGAAAAGACGTGTAGGTGCTGCTTGGATCGTGGTTTTCTGGTTGAGAGAGGTGGACGCTCCCAAGGCGTTTGAGCCTTGGGAGCGGATGGAGATTTCGGCATCACATTCCAACGAGCATGGCCAGAAACATGTATGCCATACCTGCCGCCATAAGCCCGAGAGTGAGACGCGCCTCGAGCGTGCTCGACTCGGCTAGCGGTCGTGCCTCAGCGTTCAGAGCAACTGCTCCCCCTCCCACAACAGCGGGAATCACCCGCTGTTGTGGGTCCGGCTGATGAAATGCGCCGAGGAACCAGCACCCCATTTCAGTGGCGAAGTAGATGGCGAAGAAGTACGTGAGCGCTCCCACTGACGTCTTTTGCACGACGAACATGTAGGTCATGCCGAGCATGTCGACCAGCTGGACGATCCACAGAAAATCCAGTGCACGCTGGCTTGCTATCGTATAGATGATCCATCCGGCAATGGCCAACGCAGCTAGAGCAAACACCACTATCCCTACCGTAATGGGGAGAGCAATAATGCCGCCTGGTAGGAACATGTACACCATGCCAAGTGCCATCAGGACGTGGCCGGTATGCCAGGCGCGATCCTGCCCGCCCATGCCGATCATGTGACGCAGGTGGAGGACGAGGATGATCGTGTAGATCACAACCCACACGATCCTCAGCCAGTCTGGCAGTAAGTGCCCTCCAGCCATGCCCATGCTGGTACCCATGATCTACCTCCAATTGCTGCTTGAAGATGAAGACGCCACGCTCGAGCGCTGCCGGTGCGTCGGCATACCGGAGATTTTCCCTCGCGCCGTTGAGAAGTGTAGCATGGTTGGCTCGGACCCACCATCAGCTTTATTCCCGATTTTCCCCTGGAAAGGTACTCATATCTCATGGTCGTCGGCGGTATGAGGCCCGTCACAGCCAACGGTACACTGCTGCTACTGAGTACCGGGCAGATGCGGCACACGGCCCTGCTCGAGCTTCTCGCTCCTCGTCTCAGGCGCGTCTCTAATGCAGATTTGTAGTACGTAGTGGTTCTTGGCCATCCGAAGGGGTAAGTCCTCAGAGATGATATGTCCCTTTGCCATCGACCAGGCGGGTGCCACCCTGCAGTCCGTTGAACTCCCTTGTCAGACTGTGTGACGAGCTCAGGCTGGGCCCACAGTGCGCACTCAAGTCTGCAGCAGAAATGAAGCCCACCACTTCGGCACCAGCTTCGATTCCGAACTCACTGCCGCAGGCGCATACGTGGAGTCCGATCGGAGCCAAATCGGTACTTTAGGCAGGCGATTCTCAGTAGTTCTACCAAGTGACCTTGCCGCATACAAGTTTTATGCTTCAATAGGTAGATCAGCAGACTACCACATACTGGCTGGCCGGTGCCGCAGGGCCCGCGAAGTCGGCGAGATTAGCGGGATATAAGCAAGGCCAAGGTGCAGGAGGCTTGACGGTGTCGAAGAATCCAACACTCGATGGGGCGGCGGGTCGATCTTCCGTAGCAGTGAGTGCGCCTGATATAGCCGCTCCGCAGGAATTGACCCTGGCAATTGGCGGCATGAGTTGCGCCGCCTGTGTTCGACGGGTGGAGAAGGCGCTGGTGCGGGTAAGCGGTGTAAACGAAGCCAGCGTCAACCTCGCCACCGAACGCGCCACTGTATTGGGAGCAGACGTCGATACCGCGGCCTTGATTGCCTCGGTCGAGCGGGCCGGATACCAGGCACAGGTCGTGCTGCCTGAGACCTCATCAAGCGACACCGCCGATGCCATGCGCGAGGAGCTGGCTCGGGACCGTCAGCGCCGCCTTGTTGTTGGCGTCGTGCTGGCCATCCCTATTATCCTACTCCAGGGTTTCGCGCTGGGCTTTGTGCCTGGCATGCAATGGGTCCTTCTGGCTTTGACAATCCCAGTCTGGTGGTATACCGGTGAGCCCTTTCACCGGGGAGCTCTGGCCGCGCTCCGTCATGGAGCCGCCACGATGGACGTTCTGGTCAGCGGCGGCGCTACTGCCGCCCTCGGACTTTCGATTGTTGGTACTATAGCCCCACGGCTCACCGGTGGTGCCGTCTATTATGACGCCACCGCGTTGATCCTGACCCTAATCAGCCTGGGCAAATGGCTGGAAGCGCAGGTCCGTGCCCAGGTCTCACAGACCATTACGCACCTGCTCCAATTTCAGCCGGAAAAAGCCAAGGTCATCCGTGCAGGGGCGGAATGGACAGCGCCGATTGCGGCGGTGCGCCTTGACGATGAAGTGGTGGTGCGGCCGGGCCAGCGCATTCCAGTTGATGGCGTTATCCTCTCCGGCACGACCACCATCGACGCCTCGCTGCTGACTGGAGAGAGTCTTCCCGTTGAGAAAGTGCCCGGCGATGTTGTGGTCGGAGGTACGCTCAATCAGGGCGGCCTCATCCATGTGCGAGCCACCAGCGTCGGCTCGAATACCGTCCTGGCAGGGATCGTTCGGGCGGTCGAGCGGGCCCAAACGACCAAGGCGCCGATCCAGCGAGTTGCCGACAAGGTCGCGGGAATCTTTGTCCCGGTCGTGATTGCCATCGCCATGGTCACCTTCACCGGTTGGTTGATAGCGGCGAGAGCAGGCATCTCCTTGGGAGTCGGGAGCACTGTCATCCCTGCGGCGCTTTGGGTGCGACCCCTCACCACTGCGATTGCGGTGCTGGTGGTGGCATGCCCGTGCGCGCTGGGCCTGGCAACGCCGATAGCACTGATCGTGAGTACCAGTCGTGCCGCCGAACAGGGTATCTTGATCAAAGATGGTGCCAGCCTGGAGCGGGCGCAGCAGGTGACGGCGATACTATTGGACAAGACCGGCACCATCACACTCGGGCGCCCTGAGGTAACCATAGTGGCACCCGCAATCAAGCAGGATGGGCGCGGCAAGGCTCGACCCGGCAGTTCCAATGCGTCGTGGAGTGCGGATACCCTCCTGGCCGCTGCGGCAGCCGTCGAGTCCGGTTCGGTGCACCCGCTGGCCCAGGCGGTCACTCGGGCGGGTAAGGAGCACTTCGGCGAGTTGCCCGCGCCGTCAGCGGTACAGGAAACGCCTGGCCAGGGAATCGCGGCCGAGGTAGAGGGGCACTCTGTCCTAGTCGGAAATCGCCGGTTTCTCCAAAACCATCGGGTCGGGCTTGGACTCTTCTCCGCCGCATTGGCTCGGGTGGAGTCGGGTGGAGCGACAGCCGTGATGGTGGCCATCGACGGTCGTCCAGCGGGAGTGATCGGGATTGCTGATCCTGCCCGTCCCGATGCCGCTGACGCCATTGCCGCCTTGCGAGCGCGGGGAATCTCTGTCTGGATGACGTCGGGCGACTCCGCTCCAGTCGCGCAGACGATCGCCGAGCAGGTTGGCATACCGGTCGACCAGGTGTTTGCTGAGATGCTCCCCGTCCACAAAGCCAGACTGGTTAAGCGTCTGCAGCGGGAGGGACAGGTCGTGGCGTTCGTGGGCGATGGAACCAATGACGCGCCCGCTCTCGCGGCCGCCGACGTGGGCATCGCTCTGGGGAGTGGGACTCAGGTGGCGGTGGAAACTGCGGCCATTACGCTTCTGCAGGGTTCGCTGCCTGGTGTGGTCCGTGCTCTGGATATCGCCGATCGCACGATGCGCATCATCCGGCAGAATCTCACCTGGGCCTTCGGCTATAACGTCGTGTTGATTCCGTTGGCTATTGCCTCTCCAGCCATCCCTCTCATTCAGGCCCAGGCGCCAGTACTTGCCTCGGCCATGATGTCGATTTCGTCGATTACCGTGGTCAGCAATGCGCTGCGGTTGCGCGGTACCTCACTGCCGCGGGTTCGCCTCGCACTTCCGCAGATGCCGGAATGGTTGCCATGGCGGAGTACGCGGGCTAGCAAGCCGGAGACGCGCGCGGTGCAGCTGCCTATTTCCTGGATCCTCGGAGGCATGGGAGGAGTGCTGGCGGTCCTCTTGCTCGCGTCCTTCCTGCGAGGGTGGGTGGTGACGCCTACGCTGAACGGCATCACCGAGCGGGCAGGCCGAGACACGATCATCTTGCATCAAGCCACTGGGCAGGCACACGCGGGTGCGCCAATCTCGTTCACGCTCTTGATACAGGCGCCGGCCCCGCAGACCCAGTCGAACATGACGGTGAACTATGGGTGGAATATGATCACCATGGATATGGGCTATGTCGCTGGCAACGCCAGGCCGGAAGCAGAATCAGGGCTGTACACCTTGCAAGTGACCCCACTCATGGATGGGTTGTGGAGGCTACACATCACCATTGGGGCGCCGGGAGGACCACCAGTCTCAACGGACTTCACCATCTCCATCCAGGGGTAAGAGGTTCCCCCTGCACGTGAACGGACTAGTGCAGGGGGAACCTGGGAAAGAACCACAGAGAGAATGCTATCGCCTACGGCTAGCGCCATTCGTGCGTTAGTCACCGGGATCGTCGCAGGTGCAGCCAGTGTCGTTCTTGCAGCCATCACAACAGTACACGGTACCATCATCCGCTTGTACGCCCTGGCCGCCGTTACCTTGCCAGAGATGCTTGCCCATGCCGCAACGAGGACAAGTCGGTTCGTCTACCATACGATCCTCCTTATAGCTGGAACATCTAGGGAAACTATTCTCGACTACAGAACATGTGACCTAGCAGACTTGCCAAGCCTCTGCCAGACTGAGTGTAACACTGGGAGCGCGGCAGAGGCTATAGGGATAGTTTTGGGGATGGTCTGAGTAGCTAGTCTTGCCCCATATCAGGAGAGCACCTGAGAAGAGCGAAGAGCCGCATGACGCTGAATTAGTACCGTACGGACCTGTGGTGTACGATAGACAGATGACCCTGGAGCCAATAGCCTGCAGCCGCTCACCAGTATGGGCTGTCTTGCCCCAGGTAGCCACCGTGGCCGATGGACAATCGGGACGAGAGCACGTTGAGGAGGTAGGGCATGGACGGTCCTCCCCAGTGTGTATCTGTAGAGTGAGTCTAGGCGCGCTGAACGGAGCCGGAACCGCCATCCGCCTGGGTCTGCTGGCCAGCTTCACCGGCGACGGAGGCAGTCGGTGCCGGCACGACCTGACCGGTTGCCTGGTGGCGCGGCCACACCCCGAGAGCCATCACGACCAACAACAGCCCGGAATTGAAGTCAGTCGCCATGCCGGTCAAGATCATGCCTAACGCCTCGCCGAAGTACCAGACCAGCACGCTCACCACGATCGACGCGATCAGGGCCGGGCGCACGTAGCGATCCCCTGGCAATGCTAGTATGATACCCAGACCCAGGAACACCAGGATCAGCACAATATTGAGCGGCACTTCGATGTTGGCGGTGGCGTTGCCAGCCGCAGTCAGCACGTGGTCGAGCAGTGCACCGTTCAGCCCCCCCGCGCCAACGTTTGCGTTGATGACTCCCGAGATTTGCCCCGACTTCCACCAGTAGGGTTGCAGCTGCAGCAGCGCTACGAAGAACCAGAAAGCGGAGAGCGCATAGCGCAGGCCCCGCCGGCTGAGCAACCCCTCATCGCTGCTCACCGGTCCTGAACCAGCAGCGATCGGCTGCTGGCCAGGCGTGCGCGGCCAGACGGCCAACCCGATCAACGGATAGAGCAGCACCGCACCCGGTGCGCCGGTAAGGGCACTGCCGGCCCCGGTAAGCAGCATGCTCATGCCCTCTCCGCCGAACCAGACGATGAGCGCCCAGACGAAGGAGGCAACCACCAGCTGTCTGACCCAGCGGTCCGAGAGGAAGATAAAGCCGAGGCCAATCAGGACCTGCACAACGGCGATGAGCAGGTTGATCGCGGTGAGATCCTTGGAAATGGTGTTGACGATAAATGTGAACACCTGCTCGAGGAAACCGGGCTGACCCTGCAATATCGGCCTCATGATACCGTTGATCATATTCGCGGTGTACATCTGCGGCTGCAGCTGTAAGAGGCCATCGATAAGCCAGATGACACCCAGGACTCGCTGGAGACCTCTACGGGACAGTAGCATCGTAATAAGTATCCTTTCACTGGGGCTCAGGAGAACACATACCTGCTAGGTCACTCTTGTGTTATACGGAACTCTTGCCTGTCTCTCGCCTGTCACCGCTCTCCGGATGGAGGTTGCTCGCTATCAAGAGTCCGCCCTGGTCGGATGCGAATCTCACGGTGTGACTATAGGGCCACACATGTTCCATGTCTATAGGGATAAGTCCCTATTCATCCACGGAAGAACACCTGACCTGGGTAGGAAAATGTTCGGATGGAAACCAATGTCTGAGTGTTTCAACTAGCGTGGATATGCTGCCGAGTTGCGAAGCAGAGCTACGAACTCATGGTGATTGTAATGCCTGCACCACGCTATCCCGATCACTATGCCCTGGCAGTTGCCAAGCAAGGCCTTGTCGAAACAAGCATCAGGGGTGCACCGCTCGACGCCTTGCTGCGGGCTCTGATCGTCCTCGATAATCCGTATCAAACACCACACCCATAGCCTGCAAACTGTCTGGAGGGTGAATGAGAGCCATGCGGCACATTGAAACAGAGTTCTTTCCTACCGAGGAGCATCCCGAGTATGGGTTGGGTCTGAGTGTCTACCTGGGGCCAGCTGACTGGCCGCCACTGGCAGACTTGCACGAGGGTGAGCAAGTTGTACTGGTCGAACCTGGTGAGCTAGAGGCTGAGGCCATCGTCCGGTGTGTCATGGTCAACGGTCAGCGAACATGGTTTGGTGTGCTTGCGAGCCGAGATGCCATACGGGTCACCTATTAAGATCGTTCAACATCTAGTCCAGTACCATGCGAGATCTAAGTTTGTGAATCCCACAAACTGTTTCTAGCCCCACTCTCTCCTCCTTCTTCATGAAGAAGGACTTGCTGTTGCGATGCCGAGGTGCGATCAGACCGTAGATCTCAGTTGAGATTCTCAAGAATAAGATACTCCACAATTACCACATCACGCCACACGCCATCGAGTTTGCCGTGTTTTAGGTAGGTCCCGACTTCTCGGAACCCCACACTTTGAATCAGCGCGCGGCTGGCGGTGTTCTCGACGAAGACGCGTGAGACGAGTTTGCAGAAACTGGCCTGTCTGGCAGCGTCTAGAAGACTTGTTAATGCCATGCGTCCAGCACCATGTCGACGAGCGTCACGGCGCACATACACAGAGGCTTCCGCGATTCTAGCGTAGCATGCTCGCGGGCGGTAGCTCGAGGTCGAGGCGAAAGCGATGACATCCCCTGCATCGGCTTCCACCACGATGATGGGATGTAGGCCGTCGAACCAGTCCTGCACATCTTCAGGTGTACGAAACCGTGTTTCAAAGGTGGCAATGCGATCCTCGATGCCTTGATTATAGATGAGCGCGATGCTTTCAGCGTCTTCCGGTCGGGCCATTCGGACAAGAAGCGACATAGAGAACTCCCCGTGCTTGAGATAGGCAACATGAGAGATAAGACATGGACAGCGAGGGCGTGTCGGCGCTCGGTCCAGAGTGAGTACCAGTCCCTCCCCAATCCTGACTCTACCATACCCTAACGTACTATATGATTCTGCCCCATCACCGACATTACAGAAGGTTGGCTGGCTGGCCCCCTTGGATATGTACCACACTGTGCCCAAATGCAGGCGCTGCCTTAATTGCTTACTTGGACTGTAGTAGACGCTCACCTCTACTTTTCCTCACCCGGATTCCTTCCCCTATTGATCCACCATAACTGGGATGGATAATACACTGGGATTGGGACTGAGCACGGTCTGAAAAGTGCCAACTAGCATGCTTGACTCACTCAGGCTTGCATGCCAGAATTCGAGCGTCGTGGTGGCTATCACAGGACACAGGTGTTATTGGCGATGTACCGACTCTTGAGCCTTGGGCTACTTGCCAGTCTTTTTCTTGCCGGATGCGCGACGACAAGTTCCTCGACTCCTCACTTGTCTCCAGCCGCCAATACCAGCGCTGTGGTCTATGGTCTTGATGCGAACGCAGACCTCGTTGCCTATAACATCAATTCCGGAAAGCCCATTTGGGCCAGTCCACTCTCTGGTGACCCTTCCGACGTATTAAGTGATGCTGAACAGGGGCAAGTACTGGTTGTGGGCAATACCGTTTATCTCCTCTACCAGTATCTAACCGCCTATCGCGCCACGGACGGTAAGCAGCTGTGGCAGATGCCTATCAGTCAAGGCCAACAGAATCAAGGCCAGCTATTTTTGGCCGATGATACACTCTATGCTCTCGTCACGCCAGTGTCTACATCACAGCTTTATGCACTGAACCCGCAAAATGGGTCACTGCGATGGCACCAGGAACTCAATAATTTGCCGGTACCATCCGGAATTGGCGCCATCCCACCAGACGAGGCAAACGCGGCTACGTACCATAATGGGATCATTTATCTAGCCACGGATTATGGCGCCGCAGCGCTAAACGCGTCAAACGGACAACTACTCTGGCACGTTGAGCAATCATGTGGTTGCTCGTTTCCCTTCTCCACTATCGTTTGGACACCACAGGCCCTTTTACTTCAAAGCACCAATGCCAGCGGCCTATCCGAAAATACCAACATTTCCTACGCTTCCTATTTGCTGGCAGTCGATCCAGCAACGGGAAAACCCTTGTGGAACAATTTCATCAGTAACCAAACCACGTATTCTGCCATTTCCTCTACGTTGGGGCTGTATTCCATCACCGCTGATGCCATCAATTCAGTCAATCTGACCACCGGGCGTGCACAGTGGAGCGTTCCCCTCTCCCACGTGGATGGCGGTTCCGGCAACATTACCCAATGGTTCATTGGACCCACAGCTCTAGTCGTGGTAACCGGTCCCAGCGGTGGGGATTTGGTGGCGCTTAATGCCCAATCGGGCGCCCAGCTCTGGAAGTATCAGAGCACCGAGACCTTTGCAACTTTAGCCGTCGGAGACACCGCCGTTTATGTGTTAGGTTCCGACGGCATAGAGGCCTTTTCTCTAGCCAGCGGTAAACCTCTCTGGAATCAGAATCAGCCTGGGAGCAATCAGGATCTCCAAATAATCACCCTGCAAAATCAGGTACTTGTCACCACCCCCCAAGTTAGTATCAGCGGGCCACCAGCGTGTACCGTCCTGGATGCAATTAGCGGTATGCAACTGTGGACAAGTGAGATGAACGGCTGTGCGTTTCTGTATACGCCATGAAAGGCTCCGGTGGTAGACTCCCCCCGCTTATGAGGCCGCGGCTACTGACAACTGATGCTGCGCTATCCGCAACCCGGATGGATAGTCTCGCGCATCCTGTTGACCAATTCGGTGGGGTATTGCATGTATTTGAGGTTCACTGCCCACTGGCCACAGGGAGAGACCACTTCGTGGCATGTGTGCGTTTCTCTCTCACGCGCTGTGACGTTGCCAACAGGCAAAAGCGCTGTTCCCAAGCTATACTACTCTTGGGTAAGGTAATCTGCGCAATACTCCGCAACACCTCACGTTAACCCCGGCATAATCGCTACCGCGATGTGATCACCCTCGCGGTGAATATGCCCACTCAATCCCTATCAAGTGGGCCTGGGAGGAGCATCCTAATGGGTGTCGTGCATGTATTGAGATCATCCAGAAAAACAGCAGCCTTTGCGTTTGTCTGCCTCGGTATCGTCACGATGTTGCTGGCTGGGTGCAGCAGCGCATCGGGGTCAACCTCCACGCCGGGGACTGGCAACGTAGCCACTGCGACCTCCAGCACAGCCAAGAGTGGAACCACAACCCCTACCAGCGCAGGCAATGCCACTCCGCAAAGCTGTCAGCAAATTCCTGGCTTTAGCAGCGCGGGGCCAATCCCAGAAGGTGGCCGATTGAGCAATGTGCCCTTCCCCTCAAACGCAGAGTCCACTGAGGCGGTTGACACAGTGAATCAGACGGGCCTGTATGAGGTGTTGACGTTTAATGTCTGCGCTCCAAATACCACGACATCCGCGCTCTATTCGTTTTATGCCAGCCAGTTCCCCAGTATGGGATGGACGCAGAGTACGCTGTATCCTTATGATGGAGGCTATCAGGCACCTTGCGGAGATCCCTACTGTTGGGGGATTGATGAGCCGCCGGAGTTTTCTTCGCTCGAAGTTGTACAGGCGGCAGGTAACGGCTTTGTGACATATCGCATGCGGCTCGCCTTCCCGCCTTCGCTGCCTGATTGCAGTAATATCGTCCCGCCGGGCAACGTGACTGCCCCTGTCTTCTTCTGGGATCAGCAGCCCACTGTTCCGCTACCGCCGTTGACGGTTGAGGGAATGGGCGACGGGCACGGCGTCGGCAGTAAAACGGTCTTTTCGGAGGCAATGTGCAGCCCTGGCACGGCATCCTCGGTCAACTCGTATATGAACTCAGAGCTGACACAGCATGGCTGGTCAGCTACGTCGCAAAATCTCTGCGGAACGACCGGCTGGGTAATCAACAACGCTGGGCTGGCGATCGCATGGAATGTCGGCAATCCCCTCGATTGGTCGTTGAGCTATTGCCAGTGACATGACGACCAACCCGCGAAGCCACGGTGCATCTGCTTGAGTGAGGAGAACAGAAGGATGGCTGATATCTACGTCGAACTCGGCGGAAAGAAGGCCATTGCCTGGTCGCTGGAGTGGCCTGGTTGGTGCCGGATTCGTACAAGCGAGGAGGCGGCTCTACAGGCGCTAGTCGATACCGAGGCACGGTACCGGCTGATCGCGCAGCGGGGGAGTCTGGATTTCGCACCTGGCGATCTCGTGGTTGTTGAACGTCTTCCTGGGGACGCCAACACTGCCTGGGGAGTGCCCTCGGTTATGGCTTCTGCCGAAACTAGACCAATCGACGCTCTGAGCGCAGAACGCAACGTGGCGCTCCTGCGCGCGTCGTGGGACATGCTGGAAGAAGTCGTCGCAACCTCGCCCGCGGAACTTCGCAAGGGTCCGCGTGGTGGAGGTCGCGACCGAGACGGGATCCGCCGCCACGTCATCGAAGCTGAACGGGCTTATGCGCGCAAGATCGGGGTGCGACACCAACCGTTCGAGGTGAATGACAGGAGCATCCTCAAAGCCATGCGGGAAGAGATCTGCGCCGTGCTGAGCAAGCCAGCCACCGGCGATCCCCTGGTTCCTGGAGGATGGAACACGAGTTACACAGTCCGGCGCATGGCGTGGCATGTGGTCGATCACATGTGGGAAATAGAAGATCGCCGAAGCTGATTGCACCGGTGCACAAAGGTGTGAGCCTCATTGACCGGCATGTGGCTTGGTACACATCCGGTCAGACGTTGAAGCGATAGCCTACTCCCCAGACGGTGACGAGCTTCTCACTGAGCGGTCCCAGCTTTTTACGCAGCCGGGTGACCTGAGTATCAACCGTGCGGTCCAGGCCTTCGTACTCATCGCCCCAGATGTGCTCGAGCAGGAATTCGCGACTAAAAGCCCGGCCTGGGTGGGAGGCCAGAAGCACCAACAGATCAAATTCTTTTGGAGTTACCTCAATCTCAGCGCCCTCTATAATGACGCTGTGCCTGGCATGATCAATGACCAGTGGACCACATACAACCGGCTCAGGTGGAGGTGGCAAGACGTGGAGTGAGCTCTGTGCGCCTGCTTCCACCACGAATTGACCATCCGGTGTTGGGCTCTGAATGCGACTATCCAGCGCCACGCGCCGCAGTATGGCGCGGACTCGTGCCAGTAATTCGCGCATCCCAAAGGGCTTGACAACATAGTCGTCTGCGCCGACCTCCAACCCGAGCACCCGGTCTACTTCCTCGGAACGAGCGGTCAACATCAGAATCGGCATGAGGTGATTCTCACGGATCCGGCGACAGACGGCCAGCCCGTCCAGACCAGGAAGCATCCAATCCAGAATGACCATATGGGGCACATGTGCTTCGACCAGCTCCAGTGCCGAGGGGCCATCGAATGCCTGAAGGGCGATATAGCCCTCAGCCTCAAGCTGGGTGCGAATCAAATTGCAGAGGCCTTGCTCATCTTCAACGACCAGAATCGTGGTCATCACTCACACTCGCTTTGCTGCACTGACCTAACGCTCGTTGTGATAGGCTGCTTCCGAACGAGCCACCTGGAGCAGCAGGCGGAAACGGCTCCCTTCACCAACGGTGCTTTCTACGCTGATCGAACCACCCATAGCATTGACCAGATCACGGACAATTGCCAGTCCCAGCCCGAAGCCGCCGGATGATCTTGCCCTCGAGGCATCGGTACGATAGAACCGGTCGAAGACACGCTGGAGGTCTTCGGGTGGGATACCAATGCCAGTATCAGAAACGGTCAGCGCAACCTGAGCGCTGTTGGCATCGTCGACTTCGAGCGAGATGGAGACGATTCCGCCGGCCGGAGTGGAGGTAATGGCGTTACGCACCAGATTGAGCAACGCCTGCACGAGCCGCTGGCGATCCGCCAGCACCAGGGGAAGATCGGGATGGATACTGTGCGTCAGTGTTACCTGCCGTTCTCGACGCGCCAGTGGTGCCATCGTCTGATAGACCTCCTCGACCACCGCGCCAGCGGAGATAGCGGCGACGTGCAGATGCAATTCCCCAGCGTCGGCACGAGCCAGCTCCAGTAAGTCATCGACCAGGTCGCTCAACCGCTCGGTTTCTCTTTGAACAATTTCCAGGTAGTTTTGCTGACCGGCGGGCAGATCTTCGTTTGCCATCTGCATTGACTCCACATGCCCCCGAATACTGGCGATTGGTGTCCGCAGCTCATGCGAGACATTAACGATAAGTTCGCGGCGGCTTTGTTCGGACCGCTCAGCTTTCGCGTGTTCCTGCGCGGCGATGGCTCTGGCCTCAGCCAGCTGCACGGCAGTGCTCTGTGTACCCAATAGGAACCGAGCGAGTTGCCCCCAGGCATAAGCAAGGCCGTTCAGCACATGCAGCGAAGCAATCATTGCCAAGATGCCCAGCAGGAAGAGTAACAGGAAGAACGCTACGGCTCCCAGTTCTATCTGCCCATTGATCGGGACAAAGAACACCAAGGAGCTGTAACCACCGCCCGCGGCGTGGTAGATCATCGTATCAATTAGATAAGCCAGCCATCCGAATATAAGGCTGAATGAGGCCGCCAGCAAGGTGATGACCAGGGTGAAGGAGAAGATCCCAAATGGAAACTCCAGTAAGAGATAGACCAGGCTTGTCCAGGTCACCGGGGCACGGAGACGGGCCAAGAACTGCTTCGTCCAGGGCAGGCTGGCCAGACGCGGATCCTTCCTGTAGCGGACGGGCACATTGAGCCAGCGCCGGACCAAGAGCCGCTCAAATCGAGCGAGACCTTCCCACAAGATCATCGTCAGAAGGAGAATGGGGATGCCGATCCAGATAATAAGTGTGCCGATGCCGACGGATAGCCCGGTGAGGAGCAGGATGAAGTACACCATGCCTAGCGGAAACGCAGAGAGCAGGTAGAGTATATTGAGATAGGTTTGCTTCTCACGGGCAACGCTAAAGAATCCGTCGACCCTCAGGTATTGCTGTTGTTCGTTTTCTATCTGGTCCATAGATTACCTCTGGTTACCTAGTATCGGAAAAGACTTCGTTCCGGTTGCCACTCCCATGTATCCCTTATATCTTGTACCTTGAGTGAGTGGAGTTGGCGGTTCCGTTACATAAAATTGAGCCGGAAACAGCACAGTGGTGGGAACTATTCTATGCGCAGATGGATATCACCACTACTGACCTGGATGCTTATCTGGGCGTAAGGCGGGCTGCCTACCATGCCATCAGCCACCGCCCCGCTGCCATTGCCGCGCAGGATATTCACTCCGGAGAAATCAGAATCAATCGAACCGCTACCGGTGGAGGCACGCACCTGAAAGGCTGCGCTGCTGGCCAGGGTTAGATCGACGGTCCCGCTGCTGGTCTGGAACTCAGAGCTTGCGCTGGGGACCAGGGTCCCATTATAGGTAATGTCGCCACTGCTGGTCTGTAAAGTCGAGTCTCCATTGGTGCTCGCAGTGGTGAGTGTGATGTCGCCGCTGCTGGTCGTCACTGTCATCTGACCATTGATCCCCTGGGAAGTAATGTCGCCGCTCTCAGTTTGGATGTCCAGATTCGTCTGGCTAGGGGCCGTGATATTGAAGTCTACTTCGCTGTCGTACAAGCCTATAGCAATCCCGGGCCTCTGATTACTGGTGATGGTTACCGTATTGCCATCCTGGCTCAGGGCAAAAGGAACTGGAATCGGATTGTTGTCTCCCACAAAGACGCGCTGGCGCATCACCACACGAATCTGGCCCGCGGGCCCATTGACAACGTGTACGGAGCCAGCCTGGGAGGTAAGAACCAGTCTGGGCGTGCTGCCGACAGTGACGGTCCTGGACGTTGTAATCTGATGAGTCAGCAGCACACTGGCAGTTGCCAGGCCGCCAAAGATGATGATCAGTACGAGTAGACTCACACCAAGCCAGAACCAGCGGCTACGGCCTCTCGGCGGTTGGAGATGGTCCAGCTGGAGATGCGGATGCACGTCCTGCCACTCTGGCTGCTCGCGCGGATCGGTCGCCGGTTCGGCAAAACTCTGCTCTGAACTATTCATTGCTTGCTCCTCTGCTGGGTGGACGGCGAGGATCTCGCTCCGCTCGCCTACAGGAGAGTATAGCCGCCAGGTGTGGAGGAACTTTGGCGAAAGTGTGTCAAATCTCTGGCATTTCTGGCACGTTTGCCTCAGGGAGCCGGCCAGGAGGTGCCTTACACAAGCCTGATGCGCTTGCGATCGCGAATGCAAGCGCATCATCAGCCGCGCCCGCGGTGGCGACTCTGCCTAGATGAGGAGGCAATTCCGGGCACCAAAGGCTATGCAGCCGAGACGCGCACGACGAGCGCGGTGACGTTATCCGGCCCGCCCGCTGCGTTGGCCTGGGCAATGAGGTGTTGCACGCTGTCTTCAGGGTCATATTGCTCGATTATGGCGCTCAATTCCTTCTCCTCCAGCACTGCCCAAAGACCATCGGTGCATAGGATAAGGGTGTCGCCTTCCTGAACAGGCTCAGTAAATAGATCGACTTCGACTTCAGGCCCACCAAGTGCGCGATAGATCTGGTTCCGCTTCTCATGGGTGCGGGCCTCCGCCGGAGTAATCTCGCCGCGCTCGACTAACTGCGCGACCATCGAATGATCACGTGTGACCTGGCGTAACTGGCCCTGGCGTAGTATGTAGACGCGACTATCACCGACGTTGGCAGCATAGAGCATCTGATCGTGCAGCACAGCGGCGACGCAGGTTGTCCCCATGCTGAAGCCGCTTGCGCCGCCGGCTCGCTCCATTTCATTGGCCTGGTAGACGGCAGTGTTTGCCTGCTTAATGGCCCGTTGGAGGGCCATAGGAATATCGCTCTGTAGATCGTGGTAATAAGAGTCCCTCACCTCCTTAATGGTCAGTGCGCTGGCAACTTCGCCGCGATTGTGGCCGCCGAGGCCGTCAGCAACTACGAAGAGGCTGCCTTTGTCTTGCAAGAGCTGCAGATCTTCGGGTACCACCGAGATAAGCTGGTCTTCATTGGTGGACCGAATCTGCCCGATATCTGTGCGCTGTCCAACATCCAATCTGAGCTGCAATGTCATAGATAATCGTTCCCTTCCGGCCAACGCGAATTCGCGATCGTGGCGCTGCGTCCAATTACTCACGTATTGGACGCAGACGGTTTTGGCGAAATCGCTAAAGAAATCTTTCCAGAGGCGTAGCACTCCGAGAGTACCCTGCCGCTGCAACGCCTCCCGATACGCGTCGCCAAAGACCTGACACATCTCAGATCCATACTCATTGCGAAAGGCACGAGGGTAGGCGAGCAGAAGAAACTGGTACACGCGCTCGGAAAGAGTCCTCTGATATCTCGAAGGAGAATGCGCCATTACCGGCCTCCCACCGTGCCAAAACCAGGAAGAACATGCTTGCTGTGTGCGATATGCACCAGCTGCTCCAGGCGACGGGTTTCAGCCTGAAACACGCGCTGACCGAAACCCGTCAGGCGATAGTAGCGCCGGCGTTCTTCGCCGTGAACCGGCTCCACGTGTTTCTGGGCTTCGACGATCAGGCCGTCTTTGAGCATGCGCTGGATTGATCCATAAAGAGTTCCAGGCCCCATTCTCATCGTGCCACCTGTCTGCGCCTCAACTTCTTGCATGATGGCATAGCCATGCTTTTCGCCGTCGGCGAGAGCCAGCAGGATGTGAAAAACGGCCGGAGTGAGTGGAAGCAGCGCCTCTGGCGCAAGCTGGTCAGCGTTTGGCATACGTATCTTCTCCATAGAGCTATGGCAGTGTGACCAAATACGGCTGCCTGCCATAGCCGTATAGCGCCAGCGGATATATCCGCCACAGATATAGTAATCGAGAACGGGGAAGTTTGTCAAGGCAATTGAGCATTCTAAGAGCATCAAAGATGCTTTGACACGACGCGAAGCCAGCTCCTACGATCTGCCTAGGAGCATTGGCAGGCAATGCGCCCCGTAGAGAGATGCCACGCAAGACGTGGTGTTTGTCGTAGTCAGCAAAGGAACACTATGCGCGTCGGTTTACAGGTCCCGAATTTTACCTGGCCCAATGGACCCACCAAACTGGGGTCGGACTTCGCCGCCATCGCCCGCAACGCTGAGAAGGCGGGATTTTATAGTTTCTGGGTCATGGACCACTTCTTCCAGATCCGTAACGTTGGCCCCGCCGATGCCGAGATGCTGGAAGGCTATTCGGCGCTCAGCTTTGCTGCTGGCGTGACCCACACGATTAAGCTGGGCACCATGGTGACGGGCGTGACCTATCGCCACCCCGGCATCCTGGTCAAAGAGGTGACGACGCTCGATGTACTCTCGGGCGGACGTACCTATCTCGGCATCGGCGCGGCCTGGAACGAACAGGAGCATGTGGGTTTGGGCGTGCCATTTCCACCTCTCAAAGAGCGCTTCGAGAGGCTGGAAGAGACGCTGCAAATCGCGCATCAGATGTGGCAGGATGCCGGCAAACTCGACGAAGCCAAACCCTACGAGGGCACGTATTATCACCTGGCGCAGACCCTGAACGTGCCCCAGGCACTCCAGCGACCGCATCCACCGATCCTCATCGGCGGCACCGGTGAGCAAAAGACGCTGCGTTTCGTCGCACAGTATGGTGATGCCTGCAACCTGTTTGCGCGGCTTGGGAAAGATGAGCTGGTGCACAAACTCGATGTGCTCAAGGGCCACTGCGAGGCGGCCGGGCGTCCTTACACGGACATCGAAAAGACGTCACTCGATCACACGATGATATCACGAGATGGTCGCGAGGGAACCGTGACGGCGCAACAGGCCATCGACTCCTTTGGCGAATTGGCGGCGCTTGGCTTCGACACGGGTATCATCAGCCTGCTCAATGTCTATGAGCCGGACGCTTTCGCCATCTGGGAGCAAGAGATCGTGCCCGCTGTCACCAAGATTGCGGTTGCCGGTCGGTGACGCTCCCCTTCCCCTAGAAAGCGCGTCTTAGGAACTACACGGGGCAGAGCAGCTCTGGGACAAAGACGCAACCGACCCACTTCATCTTGAGAAGCATCACCTGATCTGATAACTTTCTGGAAGGTGGTAGGAACGCTAGAAAGCTGGAGGCGCCGCCGGAGGCGAAAAAGGCAGCTGCGCGCAAGGCCGACCTTTACACGCCACAAACGTTCGCCAATTTGTCGGGATCCGGGCCGAAGCCCCGAGGCGAGGTTGTACCTCAGCACTCGCTGCAGGGAATCGGCGGAGGCAAACCCTGTACTATTGAACGATGATCCCTATCAGCATATTGGTAGCATACTGCGAGCAAAAAAGGACCAGCGGATATGGTGCGCAGCACAAACACTTTCGCTACCGATGCCTATCTAGATCGTATCCATTTCGGTGCTCAAGCGGGCTTTCTTTCACGAGAGCCGTCCTTGCAGTTGCTAGAAGCTTTACATGAGGCTCATCTGCTGGCGGTGCCATTTGAGAATCTTTCAATACACTACGGCCAGCCAATTATCTTGGAAGAGGAGGCACTCTACCATAAAATTGTGGGTCGACGCCGGGGTGGCTTCTGTTACGAGTTGAATGGTCTCTTTGCCTGGCTGCTCCGTCAGCTGGGCTTTCAGGTGACGTTACTCTCCGCTGGAGTGGCCCAAGGTGGTGGAATCTTCAGTCCTGATTTCGACCATCTAGCATTGCTCATCCAGCATCTGGATGGCGCCGACTGGTTAGCCGACGTTGGTTTCGGTGACTCGTTTTGGCGGCCCTTACGTATACGGGAGGACGTGGAGCAGGATGGAGGAGATGGACGAAGGTACCGCTTGCTGCAGGCAGAACATACCGGTAGCGATCAGAGCGCTGAGTCGCCGATGCGCGACTATTGGACGCTACAGCAACTTGATGGCGACCGGTGGGAATCACAGTATCGTTTCACTCTGGAGCCACACCTACTGACCGAATTTATGCCAAGGTGCTGGTATCACCAAACCTCGCCCGAGTCGCATTTTACCCAGAAGCGAATCTGTTCGAAGGCCTTGTCGGCGGGACGGATCTCCCTGAGCGATCTGCGTCTGATTACCACGATAGCGGGAATAAGGGAAGAGCGCCTTGTAGGATCGGGGGCGGAGTATCAACAGGTATTGGCAGAACGGTTTGGGTTGGTTGTATAAATGTCTGTGCAGGTACATTTGATGCGACAATAGACGGCAATGTACGGCGCAGGGGTAGGAGCTAAAGTGTTGGCATGCCGCCCGTGTGTTATCTGCGCCGGAGAACGGCTATTCAAGAGGAACATCATGAGCGACAGAGCTGATCTGGTTAAGAAACTGAATGAGAGTCTAACCGAACTCCACAATCTCTGGAGGAAAGACCACGCGAGCATGGATGTGTTTTTGCGCAGGGCCATCGACCGCTACGCTAGCGAAGAGATGCTCGGAAAAGTACTCGCAGACGTAGAGGAAGAGATTCATAAGCACAAGCGCTAGCTCCGGCGGCGCGAGTTGCCAGCGGTGCACCTGGAGATCTGCCTCTCGGACAATGAGGGACGCTGTGTGAAGCGCGCGGGCGGCAGCCTGTACCACTGGCGATGATCGCGGATTCATTCCTACCCGGCAGCGGACGTTGACCGCGTAAAGTGCCAGCCACGGGGCGAATGCAAAATAATTGGGTGTGCATCGAAAGGCGAAGAAGAGCGGGAGCAACGCGAGCACCAGCACATTTGCCCCTACCTCTTTGCGCGACCGAGCAAAAATCCAGAGTCCAGTAGACATGGCCGCCACCTCGAGTAGCGCATACGATACCGGCGGGACATAGGGAAGGACATGGCTGGTGGAGAGCTGGACGAGACCCATGCCCGACGCAAAGAAGGGGTCAGTCATCGGGATTCCCAGGCTCACCAGCCATGCCTCTGGGCTGGCGAGCAGGAAAGGCAGATTGGGCAGCAAAAACGCGGCCATGCCGGTACCTGCCCAACGAAGCCCGGCGCGCCATCCCTGTCCAAGCACGACCTCAAGGGCGAAGAACGGCACGAAGAACCAGGCATATTGCTTGAAGGCGCAGGCCAGTCCCAACAGCACGGCTCCCATCCATCGCCGCTCGCGCAGGTGCCAGGCCAGCAAGATCAGAGCGATACAGATCACTTCGTCGCTTTCGATGAGCGACGCCATGACCGCCGGCATGGCTGCCAGCGTCACCAGAGCTCCCCAATGTCGCCAGCCGACGGGAGCCAGCCAGATCAGCCAGGCAAAGACCACCCAGTAGACCAGGAGATGCACCAGTAAGATGTTGGTGCCGCCGGCCCAGAGCAATGGCACATAGAGCAAGAACGAGAGCGCCGGATAACTGTGCAATGTACGAGGGTCGAAGGCACCCGGAACCTGCTCCGGCGCAGTCACATACTGCCGCTGTATCGTCTCCATCCGGCTAATACTGGGCTCCGTGTAGCTGGTACCAAAGACTGGTCCGCGCACCGGAGTGGCCAGGGCCAGCGGGAAACGAGAGAGGGCACTGCGATAGGCCGCGACACCGCTGGTGTAGGGATTATGCCCGGACACCACGAGCTCAGCCTCCACATCCGTGAGGGAAACGATATCGGTAAAGTAGGACCGGGCGGGCGGCGCGGTAAGCACGAGCTGAGTCATTCCGGCCAAGCCAACGAGCGAGCCGAGGGCCAGAGCGAGCGTCAAGATCAGCATCAACAGGCGCAGCCAGACACAGCGTCTCAGCCAATCAGCTGCTCGTGATGGAGACTGTACTCCGGCGGAGAATAGTAGTCCCAGGCTTGCGGCTCCTGTAAGGACCGTTGCTAGGCCGCGCACCGGCGTGCCACTCTCCGGGCCAAGTGGGGCGAAGAGTGCGCCGGCAAGCATTAAGAGACCGCTCCCCAGCACGACCAGACCATATTGGCCCAGAAGCCGGGTGTTTTGTGGTTCCTTCACGGCCATCCCTCCTTCCTCTCGAGGGCCTTACAGCTGCGCCACTCTCTAGTAGGCAACGCCGCCGACGAGGTTACCAACTCGCCAAGAATCCTCACTTCCCACCTAAATACTGAACAATCACCTGAGGGAACGCACGAATCGTTCCAATCCCCGGATAATATTGATCAGGTGTGACTGTCGGATGGCACCTTATGAACCGGAGGCAGGTGGGTCGACATGCTCCAGCGGGTTGAGCCAACCCAGGAGTCCGCTACGCCTGGCACCGAGCAGCTCCCAGGCGCGCAGCAGTCCAATGCCGTCTACCACTAGAATCGTTGTGCTGAGCGCGTAGATCGCCTCTAGATCCCCACGATTTTTGATGAGCTGGATGGCAGTGATGAGTTGAAAGAGGTAGACAAGCAAGCTCCCAATCACTAGAAGCAAGTCGCGGCCGATGCGGATCCACAACTGGCCTTTCTCAAAGTGGCTGCGATTCTGGTAGCGGTTCTGGGCGAGACGAACGCCGAGGGATACGCTGTTAATGCTTCCGACCAGGGCAAAGACCGCTGCAGTGTAGCCGATGTTTGACCGTGGCAGTAAAGCGGCGGTCGAGATAAAAAACGCGTTGACCAGCGCTGTAAAGGCGCTGGCCGCCACCGCAGCCAGCTCAGGATTAGTCGTCCGCGAGAATATCCGTTCGGGAGAGATGGAGGTAGCCACAAAGAGCAAGCCGATCAGTGCTGCTCCCCCACTGGAAGTCGCTACAAAGAAGCTGGTGAAAGAGGTTGGGGGCATGAAATCTATCCTCTCCAGGCCGTAGTCAACGTCAGTTACGAACCAAGAATAAATTACGAATAAATCAAGAATAGATCACGAATCGACGTAGGGCAATCAACTGATTTCAGGTGTCATACATGATGCGCCGAGATCTCGAGGAGTAGCGGTGTCGAGAATAATAGCTGGCAATAGAACCGGTCATCTCTGGCCGAATACATGCAATAAGTGTGATAAGCGCGCGAAGAAAAACCAATGTGTAGGTCGAGTTAGCGTGGAAGTAGCCAGAGATGACAGAGGATGAGGAAGTACATGAGCCATCTGATTGTGCTGGGAGGCGGACCGGCCGGCATAACCGCCGCGCTACGGGCACGAGAACTGGGCGCAGCCGTCACGCTCATAGAAAGCAAGCGAGTAGGTGGTACCAGTGTCAACGAGGGTCCCGCGCCGGTGCGTACGCTGGCGCGTGCGGCTCGTCTCTTGCGCGACACCAAATCGTGGCCTACATTTGGGCTGGTAGGTGAACCGCCGCGAGTAGACCTGGCGGCGGTCTTGGCCAATGCTGATCGCGTAGCCAATTACGCGCATGAGAAGAAGCATCTAGCTGAACACCTGCGCGCCTCCGGCATAGAGGTTATCGAGGGCCGTGGGCCGGCAACCTTTCAGGATCCCCATACCATCAGCACCAGTGATGGGCGCAGCTGGCAGGCCGAATCCTACATTATCGCCGTCGGAGGCCATGGACAGATGCTGCCGATTCCTGGAAGCGAGCTGGGCTTAACCTACAACGATATCCGGAACTTGAAGGCGCTGCCGGCGCAGGTGGCGGTCGTCGGCGGCGCATCCACCGGCTGCCAGCTGGCTTCCATTTTCGCGGATTTTGGGTGCCGGGTGACGTTGATTGAATTTACGCCACAGCTCGTTCCTCAGGAGGATGAAGCGGTATCGGCCGGCCTGGCCCGGGAATTTCGCAAGCGCGGCATGACGGTCATCGTCGGCGGGCGAGCCGAGCGACTGGAGCGCATGCCCGCAGGTATTCGTTTGTATTACCATGCCACCGGAGATCAAGGCTCCGAGGTCACTGTCGGCGCGGTATTCTTCGCGGTAGGCTGGCCAGGAAATATAGAGAGACTTGGAGTAGATGCGGCTGGTCTGAAGACCGATAGAAGCTATATTGTCGTCAATGATTACTTGCAAAGTAGCGTTCCCTATATCTATGCCGCTGGAGACGTCAATGGACGCAGTATGCTGGTGCCAAGCGCGGTACATGAGGGGCAAATCGCCGCTGAAAATGCCGTTCTTGGTCCTCACCGGCGATTGACCCATGATGTGGTGCCCCACGGCAGCTTTACCGACCCCGAATATGCCAGCGTGGGACTGACCGAGAGAGAGGCTCGTGAACACTACCAGATCGCCGTGGCGACTGTCCAGTATGATGAGCTGCTGCGTCCAGTTGCCGATGCTCATCCCGAGGGTTTCTGCAAACTGATCGTTGATCGTCGCCAGCGTCATATCCTGGGTGCGCACGTGCTGGGAGGCTATTCCGCTGAGGTCATTCAGACCGTGGCAGCCTGCATGGCCGCGGGAATGAGAATTGAGCAGCTGGCCGAATTACAGCTTGCTTACCCTACCTTTACCGAAGCGGTTGGTCTGGCTGCCCGCCGGCTGGTGCGGGAACTTGGAGTGGTCCCAATGGCGCCATCTTGGGAAGACATTGAGCCTCAGTTGTCTACCGCTTTTACCTGATGGGCGGAGAAGCACCGATTTGCCATTTCGCCGTCACGTGACCGGAGGCGAGCTACCACCGGTCACCTAGGGAATATCTCGGCCTCTGATATCTAAACCTCAGTTGGAATAGGTATAGCTGGGCATCCATTCGCCTCGCCCGTCAGGTAGGAGGTCGAAAAGGTTCCAAACTGGACTGTAGAGATCAATTCCCCGGTTATGCTCAGCATCCAGCTCGGCCTGGCAGGAGTAGAAGTGGTAGATGGTGCCATTGACACGCCTAAAAACGCTTATACCCGGGTTCTGCTGGCCATCTTCTTCTTCCATCCTATAGTCGTGGTTGAAGGTATTGTCATGACTGGAAAGAAGACGGATGTTATCCCACCGGCGTCCGCGCGCCCATTGCCTGAGCTTGCCGATATCGGCTTTGGTTACCAGAACCAGGTTGGTTTTGTCGCTGATATGTGGAGCGACGGCGTTATAGCCATCAGCCCACATATTGCACATCACACACGGCTCATCATCGTTTGCTGCGAACATCGTATGAATAACGATCAGGTGATCTTTGCCGGGGGTGAAAAGCTCTGATAGTCGAGTCTCGTGATAACCATCGGGCGAATC
>JBKQTH010000123.1:0-2668 GCA_052143275.1 Ktedonobacterales bacterium
GAGACTTTCCAGGTCTCGCGCTCCCTTGTGCTGGCTACTTGCGCCATCCGACTGCAAATTGAGGGCTTCATCGTGCCCAACTTCCTCTTTATTATGAGTGGATTGTGATAGTAGCTAGCACACCGCATCTCCTGATACGCATTCGCCATTCGTCGGAGCATGCATGCTGGTCTCCATTGATGTCCCTCGGGAGGGGCAGCAGTGGGAGACGGCTTGTCAGTTGTCCAGGACCGCCAAACGCACCTGGTGCAGGCGAGCCGGATCGGCGCGATTGCTTCGATCCCGGCAATCTTGCCTGCCCTGATCGTGAGATACAACAGGAGCACCAGCCGTCCACGTGGGGCCACCACGAGTCCCACTGCTCAGTCCACGAGCACCAGTCGCGCGAACCGGATACTAGTGCCGGTGGGTCCGGCGAGCACGAGCAGCAACTCAATCGTGAGGGCATGCCCGGTGACACCCCATCGTAAGCTGGCCGCGGCGAACCCGAGTTCCCGCTGGATGGTCGGGAGCGCGACATTGACGATGCTGCAACCGAAACCGTGATGGGATTGCAAGGACGGTGTTACGTGATGTAGCGCGTGTGTAAGCATCCCCGCATACACTCTGGTTGAGACTGCATGGATACGAGGGGAATCAGGCTTGCCACCACTGACGTCCCTCCAGCACCTATCAAGTGCCGCCATCTATGTCAGTGACACACCGCCTGTATAGGACCGCTGCGGCGCTCCCAGTCAGGGTGTAGCGGCTGTCAGATGCCGCGCCTGCGTATGAATGGACGAAAGTGAACAACCCAATGCGTGATGTCCTTCCTTCTCTCCGCGTCGTCGCATTCGCCGGCAGTCTGCGTGCGGCGTCGTACAATCGCGGACTGCTGCGTGCGGCCCAGGAGGTGGCACCCCCTGGGATGATCATGACAATTCACGACCTGGCACCCATCCCGCTCTACAACGCCGACGTGGAGGCGCAAGGAGACCCCCCACCTGTGGCCGGACTCAAGGCTGCCGTGCGGGAGGCAAATGCGCTCCTGATCGCAGTTCCCGAGTACAACTATGGTGTCTCGGGGGTCCTAAAGAACACGATTGATTGGCTCTCACGTTCAGCTGAGCAGTCGGCGTTGTATGACAAGCCGGTAGCTCTGATGGGGGCATCGATTGGCATGGCCGGCACGGCGCGTGCGCAGCTCCAGCTCCGTCAGTCATTTGTCTATACGCAGACTCCCGTGATGCCGCCGCCACCTGAAATCCTGGTGGCGTATGCGCAGGAGAAGTTTGATGCACGCGGGCAGTTGATGGACGAAGACACCCGCGTCCGCGTCCGCAACCTCCTGGACGCTTTGGTCAACTGGACGTGGCGCGTCAAGCCGGCGCCCGACGCCCAGTTGATAGGAAGCCGCTGAGTAGCACACGATGCCTCTGTCGAGAGGAGACACGCCATGTCCTACAGCATATCGACCTTGCTGACCCGCAATCTTGCCGACGTCTTCGGGGAAAACGACCCCGCGCGTCGACGCGCGGCCATCGACGAGCTCTACACCGAAGATGGGGTGTTCTACGACCCCAACAGCGGCGCCTACCGTGGGCGCGACGCCATCGATGGCGTTGCCGGTGCGATCAAGGCGACGCACCCCGACTTTCGCTATCAGCCCATTGCCGAGCCCGAGGAACTGGGCAATGGCGGGCGCATCCGATGGGTATCGGGCCGCCCAGGTGAGACGCCAGCGTACGCTGGGACGGATTTCATCATCGCTCAGGACGGACGGATAGCCGCCGTATATCTCTTTTTCGACAACCTACCTTGAGCAGTGAATGCAACCGCGAGGGCTATGTTGGCTACTTCGCAGATCAGGTGGCGAAAGAGTGGGTGTGCCAGGATGTTACAGGGCATTGGGGAGGCTTGCCTCTGACTGGTAGGGGTCACGCAGACGAGGCATCTCGATCAACGTGACCGAGTGACGTGCGCTTCCGAGCACATGAGATCCGCTTGTTGGTTCTGCTCATGAGCCAGATATCCCGCAGAGCAAGCGCCTTCTCATGCCAGTGCACACCCGGTTCCGGCTGAGCATCAACAGCGTACTCGGCCTTGCCTCTTCCGCTTTGGTGTTCCCCTGAGGTAGAAGCCCCTCAGGCTGCTCGGCAGTACGCATGGTGTAAGCCGCCCACGACGGACATGGCCTTAATTGGTCCATCCCTGGCGTTGGCGGAGCCGATGGAAACAGGAACAGATCTGACACTTGAGGGGAAATAGCCGGGCACACACAATGCTCTGGCTCCTTGGTGAAGACGAGTGGCAAAGGAGAAGCAAGGTAACGGGCTCTCATGCCCCGATTCTACCCAGATTCTCAGCGTATTGGCCAGGAGGTACTTACCCAAAAACGATAGCATTGTTCCCAATGCTGAGCATATGACGAAGGTACCCAACACAGCCATCTAGAGATTCTGTCTAGCCCCCGCCGATTGGGCGTGGACCCTGACCATGGCAAGCAGAGGGTTATTACCGGTCGATCCCACATTTTGCGCGGCCGATCACAATCTTCCATCATAGCTAGACTTTCTCTGAAAATGGCCAAGTGAACGTGCGACGAGAGTGACGAATGCGTTCGTTCCCAGGATCTCAGGCGACCTGGCTGGGAGTCTCGACGGTGACCTTGAAGCCCAATTGTTCGAGA
>JBKQTH010000124.1:0-9514 GCA_052143275.1 Ktedonobacterales bacterium
CTGCTATGCTTGATTGGACAAAACATAGCGCTGGATGGCAAGAGCTGCGCCATCTTCCTGGTTCGAAGGAGCTATGGTCTGCGCAATGTCTTTGGCTTCTCGAGATCCATTGGCCATTGCCACCCCGAAGCCCGATGCCGCCAGCATGGAGACATCGTTGGGGCCATCGCCAATCGCAAATACTTCTTCTCGCGGAATGCCGAGCTGGCGGCGGAGCGCCTCCAGTGCCGCCCCTTTGGAAGCGTTAGCTGCGAAAACCGTGAGTTCCGCGGCACCATAGCTACCGTACGGAAGAACTTGCCATCCACAATCCAGCTCAGTAATTTCCGCCGCAGCAGCAAGCAGGCGATCATGTGGGCCGAATGCCGTTAGCCGCAGGGGTTTTGGCGGAGAATGAGCCAGATCTTCCAACGGTACTTCCTGAACCTGGTCCTTAAAATCGGCGAGATAGCGAGCATCATGGTTGGGATGTGGTAATTCTCCGTCGCGTAGAAGCCCGACGACCAGGCGCTCACCTTGGCGATCGCTGTATTGTAGTATCGGCTGAAGGTGGTGGCGGGCCATTACCAGAGTGGCTTGCGACGTAATGTCGGAGTTGAGCCATTGTTCGGCTATAACTTCACCGCTCGGGAACTGGCGTGTCTGCGTGCCGTCGTATATGATAAGCGGGCTATGCAAGCCTAGCGACTGCGCCACCGGCTTGGTACCGGTCCACCGGCGTGCGGTCGCCAGAACGAAGGTAATACCCGCCTGCTCCACCGCCGCCACCACACGGCGTGTCTCGGCCGTCAATATCCCCCGCTCATCAAGCAGCGTGCCATCGATATCGGATACCACAAGGCGAAATGCCACCGCCACCTGCGCTATCTAAGTAGGCAAACCTTGTATCTATCTATCTATCTATCTATCTATCTATCTATCTATCTATCTATCTATCTATCTATCTATCTATCTATCTATTCTCGAGACAATGTAGGCACGGCTTCGCAGCTGAGGTCCTAAGGCCCGGCATGCAGCCGGCGAACAATCAAGTAGGCGAGGAAGCTGAGAAGCAAGACCAACGAGACCAAAAACAGCACTGTGTCTGCCCGCTCTCGCCAGAGATCGAATGTATCTACCGAAAGACTGGCGCCAAAACGCCGGGCAGTCTCCAGACCTGAAACCAGTAGCTCGAGTGAGCCGCTGCACACAAACCAGAGACTTGCCAGCAGCAGCAGGAAGTAACGCGTCTGTTTCCAGATTCCCTGGCGCAAGCTATAACGGGCTACTATTACGCCACACACGATCTGCCCCGCTCCAAAAATCAGTGACAACATCAGATCTAGTGTGGATGACGTAATGCGCCCTCGCTTCCCAACTGTCTAATCTGCCAGAATGTACAGAGCTTAGCGCCCTAGTCCATCTTTAGCAAGCCTCTCCCTGGGACCATGTCAAGTGTGCAGTCCAGATGGCACGCGTGATACCATAGAGAGGGTAGTAGCGTCGTGATTTGCCGCCATCTCAAATAGTCGAGCCTACTGCTCGGTCACAAAGCCAAGGAGATGATATATGGACCTGCGAGGCATTCGGATTACCTGGCTTGGACACGGTACCTACAAGATCAATACCCCGGCAGGCAAGGTAATTTTGCTTGACCCCTGGCTGCAGGACAACCCTGCATGCCCGGAGGCAGAGAAGCGGACCGGCAAGCTTGACACCATTCTAGTTACTCATGGCCATTTCGACCACATAGGTAATGCGGTTACGGCAGCGAGCGAAGGTAAGCCGGAGCATGTGATCGGCTCATTTGAGATTGGTGTGTGGCTGGAGAAGCAAGGAGTTGAAAATGCGGTCGGTATGAATAAAGGCGGCACTATTGACCTTGGCTGGGTGAAAGTGACCATGGTCTTCGCTGACCATACCTGCGGCATTATTGACGGTGACCAGTTGATTTATGGTGGCGAAGCGGTCGGCTATGTGCTGCGCTTCGACAATGGCCTTGCTCTCTATGCCGCCGGCGATACCAACATCTTTGGCGACATGCGTCTCATCGGCGAGCTTTACCATCCGCAGGTGGCCATACTTCCTATCGGCGGTTTCTACACCATGGGTCCCTTTGAGGCCGCGCATGCCGTGCGCCTGTTAAACGTAAACAGCGTCATCCCAGTGCACTACGGCACATTTCCCGCGCTCAGCGGTACACCAGCAGCCCTGCGTAATGAATTAGCCACGCTTGGCCTTTCCCGGGTAGAGGTGGCGGAGCTTCACCCTGGCGAGAGTATCAGCTAGGTACACAGAGTTCCTGCGAGAAGGGCTAGTGGTAACATTAGACCGTACACCAGTTGGTGGATAGGAGACCTAATCATGGATCAGCAGACTGAAGAGCCTCCCCGCACCGGTTTGCTGGTTGATAGCTACGGACGCCGCATCAAGAGTTTGCGCATCTCCGTAACCGACAAGTGTAACTTTCGCTGCGTCTACTGCATGCCGGCAGAGGGTCTCGCCTGGCTACCACGCGCAGAGATTCTCACCTACGAAGAAATCACCCGCTTGGTACGAATAGTAGTCGGGATTGGCATCGAGCAGATTAGGCTGACCGGTGGCGAACCCACGGTACGGCGTGACCTACCGGATCTGATCCGCATGCTTCATGAGATAGCCGGACTGCGAAGTCTCAGCCTGACCACGAATGGGGTGCTTTTGACTAGACTGGCTGGACCTCTTGCCGAGGCAGGCCTGACGCGCATCAATGTCAGTCTGGATTCCCTGGTGCGAGAGCGCTTTGCGCAGATGACGCGTCGAGACGCGCTGGCGCAGGTGCTCGCCGGGCTGGAAGAATTGGAGAAATACCCAAGCATCCGGCCTATAAAGGTCAATGCGGTCGCCATGCGTGGCTTTACTGAACCTGAAGTGCTGGACTTTGCTCGTCTGGCCCGCCGCAGGCCCTATGTTATGCGGTGGATCGAGTTCATGCCGCTCGATGCCGATCAGATCTGGCGCACAGAAGATATTCTCACCGGCAATGAAATCAAAGCCATCATTGAATCGGAGTTTGGCCCGCTGCAGCTCATCACCACTGGTGACCCATCCGAGACTGCTCGGCGCTATACCTTTGCCGACGGCATCGGTGAAGTAGGCTTTATCAATCCAGTTAGCGAGCCCTTTTGCTCGCAGTGCGACCGCATACGCCTGACCGCCGACGGCCACTTGCGTACCTGCCTGTTTGCGCTTGAGGAAACCGATCTGCGTGCCATTCTTCGATCCGGATACGACGACGCGGAGATGGCCCAGGCAATTCGCGACGCGGTCTGGCACAAAGAACTCAAGCACTATATCGGCGACAAGAGCTTCCGCCGGTCCAAGCGCTCAATGTCCATGATTGGCGGCTGATTTATCTCGCCTCCCTTGTTGAATGACTATGATAGCATACTAGGCATGTACTGGCTACTACATTCACCAGGGGTAGATGTTCATGGCAGTTTCCAGTGTCGCTACCAGTCGCCTGCGCCGTGTTCTGCCATTCCGGACCGTTGTCTCCACTAGCACGGGTCTGGCGTATGCCGCAATCAGTCTGGTTAGTTGCGTGCAGATCGCCGCATTCATGGCCGGTGATTCAGCTTGGATCGCGCTCTTCATTGCCGGTCTGCTGGCCTTGCTAGCCGCATTGTGCTTCTCCGAACTCAATGCTCTCTACCCCACGGCAGCCGCGGTCCGGCAATATATCAAGTCGTCGCTTAACGAGGGTTCATCGCTTACCATCGCCTTTGGTTACGTGGTAACCGTTGTGGCGGTGATTGCCGCCGATAGCTATATCGTCGGTAGCGCCATCTCGTACTTCTTCGGCCAATCATTCTGGCAAGGCAGTTTCCTTCATCAGATACCGGTCATGGCGTGGATCTTTGCTATTCTGGCTTTGGCTACCGTTTCGAACCTGCTGGGCATTAAAATCGCCGGTACGCTGCAGGACATCACAACTTACGCGCTACTTATCTCTCTGGCAGCGATTTCGCTGATTGCGCTAGCGCACGGGGGCTACCACTTCAATCAGCCATTCAACGCCTTTCACTCGCCTGGTAATCTCGTCAACGCCGTGGCGGTGGGTGTCTTTACGTTCTCTGCATTTGAATGGGTTACACCTCTCTCCGAAGAGTTAAACGACACTACATCGATACCGCGAGGGATGTTTGTCTCACTGGGTCTACTTTTCATTTCCTACTCGCTCTTCACCGTCGCCTGCACGAATCTCGTCCATATTGGCCGGCTCTGCCAGCATATCGGCGCCGCCAACCAGGTCTGCTCCCCGGTACCGCAGATGCTCCTTGGCCAGGCGGCACTGGGCGAGGTCGGCATCGTCTGGATGTTGATAGCAACCATTTTCACCGGTGTGATGACATTTAACGGCGGTTTCGCCGTCGCCTCACGCTTCCTGTACGCGGCGGCGCGCGACGCGACCCTTCCTCCAGCTTTTGCCAAGATCAGCACTCGCCTGGTTCCCTGGGTAAGTATCCTGGCACTGGCAATTTCCTCCTCAGTGATTGCTGTGCTGGTGACCATCACCGGCGCGACGAGTATGCTGATCCTGGTCGGAGCAGTCCTTGAGGCTATGATTTATGCGGTAGCCGGACTCTGTGTCATCCAGCTGCGCCGCAGGCAGCGCGAGGCAGCACGCAGCTTCCGTATCCCACTTGGCTGGACCATTCCTGTACTAAGCATCCTCATTTTTACCGTACTTGGTCTGGCTGCCGGCCTTACACCAACGCCATTGCCACTGCTGCTGACTTTGCTGATCTTTGGAGTCACTTTCATCTATGTCTGGCTCTATGTGCCGCGGCTGAAAGCCCAGGCCCAGGTGAAGCGCCCAGTTACTCGCCGGAGACGCGTGAGTTCAGCTGCAATCACTGACGACCAGAGTGGCGCCTGAGTAGCCGCCACTTCCTGTCAGCCAGCTACACATTGACACCTCACCGGATACCCAGTTACAATGGCCTGTAGCCTCGTCTCGGGTAACAAAGGCATTTATCTTACTCCAGCGTGATCTGCCCCGGTATCGAACGTGTCGGCAGCTCGCTGTTCGGAGGTACGGTTGTGAACATTGTTGTTTGCATGAAGGAAACGCCGTCCACGACGGCTGAGAAAAAATTTACCAATGATATGCGGCTGGAGCGACGCAGAGAAGACGCTATTCCTAATCCGTTCGACGAATATGCCCTCGAAGAAGGATTGCGGCAGCAGGAGAAGAATCCCGGCAGCACAGTGACAATCCTATGTATGGGCCCTGCATCCGCCACTGAGACGGTCCGCAAGGCGCTGGCGATGGGAGGCGACCGTGGGGTACTGGTCACCGACCCGGCACTTGCCGGATCCGACGCCATTGCCACTGCGCGTACGCTCGCTGCAGCGCTGGACAAGATCGGCTATGACCTGGTCATATTCGGCAGCGCCGCCGCTGACGCGTATGGTGGTGTGGTGCCAAGTGCCGTCGCTGAATTCTCGGGCAAGCCACTACTCTCATATGCCAGCCAGCTCGACCTCTCGACCGGCACCGCAAAGATTTCACGGCAGGCCGAGATTGGTTACAACACCGTTCTGGCACCTCTTCCCGCGCTGGTAAGTGTGGTCAAGTCCATTAATGAGCCTCGCTATCCCTCTATGAAGGGCATCATGGCGTCAAAGAAGAAGCCGCTGGATACGTTCTCAGTGGGCGATCTGGGGATCGATGCGGCGACGGTTGGCGCCGCTGCGGCAAAGGAGAAAGTGCTCGGCGCCGAGAAAGTGTCCACACAGCGCAAAGGGGAGATTTACGTGGGCAACGAAGGCGCCGCCGATCGAGTAGTAGCCTTCCTTGCCGAGTATAAGGTGCTATAGAGGAATACTTACATGTCAAACGATGTTTGGGCACTGGCGGAGATCAATAACGGCAAGCTGGCTGGCATCTCACTTCAGCTGGCGAGCAAGGCTGTAGAGCTGGCGGGCGCTTTTGGCGGCAGCGCAGCGGCGGTGGCGATGGGCACCGGTACGCCAGCTGCGGCCACCGAGCTTGGCAGCTGTGGAGTAACGAAGGTTTATGCTTCCGAGAGCGCGGTTTACGATGAATATCTGGTACAGCCGCAGGCCGAGACACTCGCTGCACTAATCGGGCAACACCAGCCAAAGCTTCTGCTCTTCGGCTGCACCAATTATGGGCGAGATGTGGCGGCTCGCGTGGCGGCTCGCCTGGGCTTGGGTCTTGAGTACAATGTAAGCGATGTGGCCGTCGAGGCTGGAGATGTCATAATGACTGTTCCGGCGTTTGGCGGCGCCCAGGCGGTTAGATTGGCATTCCAGGGCGAGGGCACGCAGCTGCTGGGGGCTCGGCAGAATGCCTTTCCCACGGTACGCGCTGGCGGCACAGCCGCTATCGAACCCGTGACACCACCAGCAACACTAACTGGCTGGGCGCAGGTCTCCGGCCCCTTTGGGACCGAAGGTGCCGCCGAGGCTGGGCATCTAGGCAAAGCGCCTGATGGCCATGATATCTGGATGCCGGCTGCCGCCCGCGCTAAACTCGAAGAAGCGCAAATTATCGTCTCTGGCGGACGGGGCCTAGGTGGTCCACAAGGCTTCGAGCAGATCGAAGCCCTGGCGACCGCGCTTGGCGCCAGCCTGGGCGCGTCGCGTGCGGCGGTAGACGCTGGGTGGATTCCTTATCCCCACCAGGTGGGCCAGACCGGTAAGACCGTTAAACCAACCGTCTATATTGCCTGCGGCATTTCGGGAGCTGTGCAACACAAAGCAGGCATGGGAACCTCAGCCCTGGTTATTGCGATCAATAAAGACAAGGATGCTCCGATATTTAGCTTCTGCGACCTGGGTATTGTCGGCGATCTTAATGTGGTGGTGCCGCAGCTTACTGAGGCAGTCAAGCGTCGTAAGGGCATGTAGCGAACTCGCGAATTCGCGAGTTCGCAAAGGAGCTATAGCTATGGGCCAACCCGCGATATGGCCGACGGGCAGTGTATTTGGAGCCGTGGTCTTTGCCATCATTCTTGTTGCCGCGTGGCTAGCCTTCGCTCTGCGCATACGCCAGCTGGTGAAGTTGCTACAGACCGGGCGCCCAGAGAACCGCTTCGATCGCTTAGGTGAGCGCATCAAATATTTCATGCTGATGGTGCTAGGCCAGCGCGGCGTCCTGCAAGACCCATTGCCTGGCATAGCACACTTCTTCACGTTTTGGGGATTTATCATCATTCAGCTTGATGCGCTAAACCTCTGGGCGGAGGCCTTTCATTTTACCCTGCCAATCATCTCCAGCCGCGCCTTCGCAGTTATCCTGGATATCTCTGTCACCCTTGCATTTCTGGCTCTTCTCGAATTTTCCTATCGTCGCCTGGTGATTCGCCCTAAGCAACTGGAGAGCCAGCACCATGGCATGGCTGACGCCTTTATCATTCTGGGGTTGATCTGCCTGGTACTGGTGACATTGTTCTTTTTCGAGGTGTTTAGCTATGTAGCTACTGGCGGAAAGTACTGGTCACTCTTTGGCGCCATTATCGGTCCGTCCTGGAGTGGTATTCCGGCGCAGACCGCTGCGGCGCTGGCCAGCGTCTTTTGGTGGGCCGATATTTTGGTAGTCTTGGGCTTCTTGATCTATATTCCCAATTCCAAGCACTTGCATCTGATGGCAACGCCGTTTAATGTTTTCTTCCATAATCTGCGTCCTAAGGGTGCACTTGACTTGATCCCGAACTTGGAAGAGCGGGAAGATTATGGAGTGCATAAGATCAGCCAGTTTACCTGGAAGCAGCTGCTGGATGGTTACGCCTGCACCGAATGCGGCCGCTGCAATAGCGTCTGCCCGGCCCTGGCCACTGATAAGCCGCTCTGGCCCAAGGAGATCATCCTAGGGGTTAAAGACGAACTCTTTGCTACCGGACATCTGCGTGAGGTAAGCGAGAGAGAGACCACTGAAGAGATTCTGGAGGAGCCGCTGGTCGGTGGGCGAATCCAGGAGGTTTCGCTCTGGGCATGTACCAACTGTGGAGCCTGCGTGGAAATCTGCCCCGTCTCTATTGAGCATGTACAGAAGATCGATGACATGCGTCGTTATCTCGTGATGGAGGAGAGCAAATTCCCAACCGAGGTTACGCCGCTCTTCACTAACCTTGAGCGCAATCAGAATCCCTGGGAGATCAGCAATGATACCCGCGCTGATTGGGCTAAGGAAATAGGCGTCAAGACACTTTCTGAGGATCCAGACGTTGAAGTTCTCTACTGGGTCGGTTGCATGGGATCGTTTGATGCGCGCAATCGCAAGGTTGCCACCGCCTTTGCCAAGGTAATGCAGGCGGCCAATGTCAAGTTTGGTATTCTAGGTCCCGAGGAGAGCTGTACCGGTGATCCGGCTCGTCGCATCGGAAATGAATACCTCTGGTCTATGCTGGCGGCACAAAATATCGAGGTACTCAACGGATATGGCTTCAACACGGATGCATCGGAGACCGGTGGGCAACCGGGCGGCAACAGCAATGGCCACGACCGGGGCCAGACAGGCGGCGCACACGACACGCTGGTCGAAGCCCGACGGGCCTATCGCATCAAGACGGTAGTGTCAACCTGTCCCCATTGCTTCAACACCATCAAGAATGAGTATCCACAGCTTGGCGGTCATTACGAGGTTGTGCACCACACCGAGTTCATCAGCCGGCTGATTGATTCGGGGCAACTCAAGCTGCCTACTGGGTTCGATAAGCGGAAGTTGACCTACCACGATCCATGCTTCATCGGGCGCTGGAACGATATTTACGATCAGCCACGCCAGGTTTTAAGCGTCATCAACAGTGAAGGCGTGGCTGAAATGCGTCGCAATCGCAACCGATCTTTCTGCTGCGGCGGAGGTGGAGGTCGGGTCTGGATGGAGGAGAAGATTGGCAAGCGCATCAACAATACTCGGGTGCAGGAGGCTCTAGATACCGGAGCTGAGGCACTGGCAGCCGCCTGTCCATTCTGTATTACCATGTTTGAGGACGGTATCAAAGCCGTTGATGCCCAAGATCACTTCGGTGTCGAGGATATAGCCGAGATTTTGGCGCGTGCGCTTGCAGCGCAACCAGCGGCTGTTGGTGGAGAAGCGACGGAACCGCACTCCTAGAGTGCGTGGAGACGAGACGGCCAGCTGTGCCAAACAGCGCAAGTGGGCACCAAGGGGAGGCGACTGGACGATAGTCCCAGTCGCCTCCCCTTTGGTATTGGCCGCCGGTGTTGGCTACTTGGTCTTAAGACCATGGTTGATCGAGTCAAGTCCCAAGACAGTGTGGATAAGAGCAGGAAAGACCCCAAGGCTCAGTCCCAGCAGCGAATTGTTGGAGACAAGGCCATTGGGAAGCGTATTTGCGCTCAGTTTGAAGAGACCGAAATTCAGCAGAATACCGAAGATACCGACGGCGGCGAAAATAAGCCCAACCAGAAGATCATATGGCCGGGCGAAGTTGCCGTCGTTCAGCCAGCGTGCACCTACTATCAGACCTAGAAACCCGGTTACCAGTAGCCAGATAGATTC
>JBKQTH010000125.1:0-10553 GCA_052143275.1 Ktedonobacterales bacterium
GTGGCGGAGGGCCAACGCGCCGGCACCTTGAGGCTGCACAGGCGATTGGTGAGCTGGCCGGTGTGCCGGAGCTTCGGTTAGGTAGGGCGGATGAGTTCTTCGCCCGGCTGCGGGCGCGGATCTGGCACGACACCCAGTTACCAGTCTGGGACGGTGAGCTCTACCTCGAATATCACCGCGGGACTTATACCAGCCAGGCATGGCTAAAACGCCTCCATCGCCAGTGCGAGCAGCGGTTACTGCTAGCTGAGATGCTCGACGCCTGGCAAACGCTGGCTGTCTCCGGCCCCACTCCCGACCGCCGATCGCTACTTGATGATGCCTGGCGTACTCTCTTATTGCATGAGTTCCATGACATCCTTCCGGGATCCTCCATTGGTCCGGTCTATGCCGATGCTCGTGAGTCGCTCACTCGGCTCTTCCATGAACTGGACGATCTGGTTGAGTCTATGCTGTCTGCCATCTCCGGCGCCACGCATGGAATCGTGGTCTTTAATCCAAGCCCCTGGCCGCGCAGCGCCTTGATCGAGATCTCGGCCGAGAAGCGCGGACAGAGAAGGGGCGTCCCAGCACACGGCTGGATAGATAGCGTCACCGGTCGGCCGCTCCAGATTCAGACGACTCGGCGAGACGGGCATGAGACTCAATTGGTTGAGGTACCGGTGATTCCGGCGCTGGGTCTGGTCACTTTGGCTCCAGAGAGCAAGCGAGGTGATGCCTCCGCCACGAGAGATGAGATTCCAGAGCCGGCGCAAGGGGAACCGGGTGGCTCACCAGTGCTGGAGAACTCCTACTTCTGTCTGCGTTTTAACCAGAACGGAGAAATAACCTCCTGTGTCGACAAACGTGTGCCTGGTGGTCGTGAACTTCTGCCGGCCGGTGCGGTTGCCAATTGCTTTGAGGCATTTGATGACCGCCCGCAAAACTTCGATGCTTGGGACATTGACTCCACATTTGGCGAGAAGCGTTATCCTCTTCATGACGGTGCCGGTACCCAGGCCGGCGCGGCCATCGAACTAGTTGAGAGCGGCCCTCTGCGCTCTAGCGTGCGGGTCCGGCGCTCGCTGCTCTCAAGCACTATTGTGCAGTATATCTCGCTCTACCGCAGCCAACCGCGTATAGACTTTGTGACTCGTATCCAGTGGCATGACCATCACGTGCTGCTCAAGGTGGCGTTTCCACTTGATCTACGCGCCCGGCAGGCTACCTACGAGATACAGTATGGCGTGGTTGAGCGCCCAACTCATCGCAATACCAGCTGGGATCAGGCAAGATTCGAGACACCGGCGCACCGCTTCGTAGATGTCTCCGAAGGCACGTATGGCGTCAGCCTATTGAATGATGGGCGCTATGGCCACGACGTTCACGACAATGTACTTCGGCTGACGCTGCTGCGATCGTCGACGGATCCTGACCCAGAGGCTGATCAGGGCGAGCACGTTATCACCTATAGTCTCTACCCGCATCTAGGAGATTGGCGCTCCGGCGGTACGGTTGCCGCTGCCTATGGGCTCAATCGCCCGCCGGCTGTCCTCCAACTTGGCCAGGTGGGGGCGGACCACACCCCGGCCAACAAGAACGGCCCCGAGACTGCCGATAGTGGTGGTAGCCAGGCTCCTACCGTGCTGTTTCGCGCTGCCCCTGAGAATGTGGTCATCGAGGCGGTAAAGCGCCAGATGGAGGGCGATGGCTACATTGTGCGGGTCTATGAATGTTATGGCAGCCGGTGCTCGGGTCATGTCGATTGTTTTGTACCCCTGGCGGGAGTGGTCGAGTGCGATCTGCTCGAGCGTCCCTTGACCATAGATTCCAGCCCCGCTTACGCCGACTGGCGGGCATCTCCGGTCGCCTCTCATGATGCTCCGGTCTGGGAAGGATCCGGCTGGTCATTTGAGCTGCGCCCATTCGAAATTCGCACCTTCTTGTTAACCAGCCGCTAATTGCCTAGCGAACGGTTACACTTATGGCGTCGTAGCCGGAGGAGCCGTCAGGCAGCGGAAGTTCCTGCTTGGGCTGCTGGACATTGCCCTGGCCGTCTATGGCTCTCACTACGATGATATAGGTGCCGCTAGTCGAGGGATTCCATGAGTACTCCCACAGAACCCAGGTCAGATTGCCCAGTGGCCGGCGCAGAATCGCTGGGTTCCAGGTCTGGCCCCTGTCGGTCGAAACCTCCACCTCGGCTATTCCGCGATCGCCGGCAAAGGCAACGCCGGCAATAAACATCGGTTTGGCCAGCAAGAGGTCGGAATCCTGCGGTACATCGATACGGGACATAGTTTTGACAATGGCTTCGTCTGACCAACCTTGCTGTTCCCAATAGCCGGTATAGCTGCCGGAGCTCACCTGGAGTGAGGTAACCCATTTGCAGTTCTTCATGCCATAGAGGTTAGGAATGAGCAGGCGCGCGGGGTAGCCATGTGACTGCGGCAGCGGTTGCCCATCGATCTGGTAGACGATGAGTGAACGTGGGTCGAGAACCTGGCTCAGGTGAAGGGAGTCGCTATAGCCATCCGCCGCGGTGAATACCAGATCGCTGGCGCCAGTCTTGATGCCGGCGCGCTGTATGATGTCGGCAAGGCTGGCCCCTACAAAAAGGGCATTACTCATGAGGTCGCCGCCAACTTCGTTGCTAATACACTCCAAGGTATGGTACTGCTGAATCTGGGGTAATCCAGCCAGCTCATCGTAGGAGAGACTGTAGGGATTCTGAACCATGCCACTGATTTGTAGACTCCAGGTCGCCGCATCGATTACGGGATCCCCGAAGTTCTTGGAGACATAGTAAAAGTCCTGTGGGCTGGTCACTTCCGGAGTCTGCCCTGCAACTGAAGTCCAGGGACCGTAGTTGGGAGTGGGGGGCTTTACCGTGGCAGGAACTGTCCCCACCTGGAGCGGCGGCACATTGGTGCCGCCACCGAAGAGGCTCGACGCACCCCCGGTGATGAAATCCCATGCCAACGCGCCACCGGCGATCACCACAGCTCCGAAGCCGATCTCCTGGAGGAGGCGCCGCCGTGAGACCGCCTCCCGGGAAGCGGACGTGGCCGTACTGGCGTTCGAGACGTAAGCCCGGCGCAGCAGCACAATGAAACCAATGGCAAAGGCAACATCGGGGATGAGCTGCGACACAAGCACATTGGTCCATCCCCCAACCATGTTGGCCCCTAGAAATCCTCCACCTATGATCGGCGCCACCAGGACGGCTGAGACCAGCCAGAAGAGTATGACCATGATCGGCACTTCACGCAGGTTAGGCAGCCCATCGGGGGAGAGGTAGCGCTCGAGCTGCGGCTCGAGCTGCGGATAGCGCAGCAGCAGGCGCGTGCGTAGATAGAGGTACAGAATACCGGCCAGGGCGGTAACAATCGCCTCGGCAAGCAGCAATCCACCGAAATAAAGGTGTTTGGCGTTTCCCCCGAATAGACCGAGGAGTTGCGAGAAGACTGGCAGCGGAATGAAACGCGTCAGCTTATCTCCGAAGATTTCGGCTGGCGTACTGATATTCAAGAGAAAGCGCGCAAGGAGCGCCATCGCGACGGCGATCAGGCTCGCGACAATGGCGCTTTCTACCACTTCAGCCGGTACGTACCCTGCGGCGTCCGGCTTGGCTCCGGCTGATGTATTCTCTGCGTCCATAAAAATTCCTTGAAGTTCAGATTACTACCTTCGTAGGACAAACTCATGTGCCTAGCTGCCTCTGCAGCACGGTGTTCTCAGCGACAGGATATGATCGGAGCACGGTGTAGCTAAAGGTTCACCTGACTGTATACTAACCACAAAAGATTACTTATAGCTTACGGCAGACAGTAGTAGTATTTCACCCGTCACGCTGCCGTAAGCCGCCAAAATACTACTCAGCCGACTGGGCCAGAGACTGGAGAAAGAGCACGGTGGCACCGACGTGCGCACAGGGAAGATGCCGCGCTTCGCTTCTCTGGCAGGTGCAGCTGAAGCGTCTCTGCTCGAAGAAGTGGTAGACAATATGGGTGCGTGATTGCTGGTCCTGCTCCCGCACTCGGTAGACATGAGCCTTTCGTGCCGAATGACCGGCGAAGGCAACCACACAGCCGCTCCGTAAAGCCAGAGCCACACACAGCTCGTACCAGACCCGCGCATAAGCCTCCTGCATCATGACTGCCATTTTTGCCCGGTCGCTGTCCTGCCAGCGATTTCCTCGATTATCCGTAGTCGTGTCCATAGAACGATTGGCGCTCCGTCCACCCACGTGCTGGGCCGAGCGCACTCTCCTTTCTTCTGCTGCAGTAGACGAGACGCTACTGGTGTCTTCCGCATACAAAGGTGGTGATGCTCCTTAACATGCGGTCTCGCAACCGCGTAGCATCACATTAGTGAAGATACCGGTAAGCGAAGAGAAAGCGGAAAAAGACGAAGGACATTTCTTGGAGGGGAGGTAGCGGCATTCCTCGCTGCTGCAGCTATTGCAAGTGCGGCCGCCGCCTCGGCGCTTATGCTGGAGCGAAGGCTGCCCGATGCCTCTCGTTTGACCCCGCGGCCGCGCGCTTCGGCCGCGGCGGGGCATGGGCACCTTCGGCGGCGGTGACGGCCTCGGGCGTCGGGTTTGGTTGGATATACCCTTAGGCAATCTCTGGCACAACCATTCGTCCCTGATCCAGTGTAAGCACCTTATCGGCAGGCAGAAGCCCTGGGATTCGGTGTGCGAACACCAGTGTCGTGCGGCCGTCCATCAGTTGCATGAGCGCACGCCAAACCGCCGCCTCGGTTACGGAGTCAAGATGGGCGGTGGCCTCATCTAACAGCAGAATGGGAGCGTCTTTGAGGATAGCGCGCGCGATCGCCAGGCGCTGTCGTTCGCCGCCGGACAACAAGAACCCATTCTCACCGATCCAGGTGTCGTATCCTCGTGGCAGGCTCTGTATGAACCCATGTAGTTCTGCCCGGCGGCAGGCAGCTATGATCTGGTCGTCGCCGGCCTCCGGGCTGGCGAGCAGTAGATTGTCGCGAAGTGTACCGCTGAAGAGATAGGTGTCCTGAGCGACAATACTTATCAAGGCGCGCACATCGTCCGGATGGTAGTCTCGCAGCTCGCGTCCACCTAGCTTAATGGACCCGGCCTGGTACTCCCAAAATCTCAGTAGAATACTTACCAGGGTAGATTTCCCAGCCCCGCTAGGCCCGACGATGACCTGGCGACCATGATCCGGGACGGTAAAGGATACGTCGCACAGGACCGGTGCTTCACCGTCCGCATATGCAAAGCGAAGGTGCTGCACAACAAGGCTGCAGTCTGCGCTGGAGAGCTGTGGGCGAGGGGCGCTATCCGGGAGGGGGAGAGGGGCGCCAGTCTGCCCTGGCTCCAGGTCGATAAGTTCGAAGAGGCGGCGAGCAGCCGAACCGCTGGCTTCGAGGTTTTGCCATGCCGTTGGCAGTGGCTGCACGGCCTCAAAACTGGCGATTGCCGTCAGCGGCAGCAGCGCAAGGAACACACCAGAAATTCTGCCTTCGGAGACCAAGGGGATGGCAAGACACAACACCGTCAACCCTGCGAGGCCGGCGAAGAGAGTACCCAGAGCAGTACCCATGCCACGGATCACTGCCATACGTTCCTGAATGTGGTTGAGTTGCCGGTTCAAAGCCAGGACTCGCTTGCGGTGGCGACTCTCCTGGCTAAATGCCATGAGATCGGCTATGCCTTGAATCTCGTCCACCAGTGTAGCGTTGAGTTCAGCTCGTGTGGCTACTAGCTCGGCCGCCGGCGCCTGGCCCAGCCGCTGGACCAAGAGCGGCAGCGCCACTCCAGTCAGAACAAGAAAAAGCAAAAGCGCTAGCCCCAGCCACAGGTTAAATAGGCCGAGAATAACGCACGACATCGCCGTGACCAGTGCCCCCACCGCCGGCGGTACCACCGAGCGGGCATAGAAATGTTCCAGTGTGTCTATGTCTGCCGTCAGGCGCGTTAATACATCGCCACTTCGGCGCTCCGAGAGCCGAGCCGGCGCCAGAGGCTCGAGGCAGGCGTAGACCCATGCCCTAAGCCTGGCTAGAATGCGGAAGGTAGTAGCATGAGTCACATAGCGTTCCATGTAACGCAGAGCGGCACGCGAGATGGCGAATAACTGTACCGCGGCGATAGCCACGGAGAGGTCAGCCACAGAACTCACCTGCGCTGCGCGAGAGATGAGATAGGCTGACATTGCCATTAACCCGACGCTGGCACCGATGGTAGCAAAGCCCAGCAGAATAGAGATCGCGACCCGCCATCGGAAAGGCAAGATGAGCTTTAACAGGCGGACATACGTCATCATGCCACAGTCTCCTGGTACTGGGAGACCATCGCGTGGTACAGGGTACCTTTCGCCAGCAGCCTCTGATGGGTGCCGATCTCGACTACCCGGCCCTGGTCCATCACGACAATCTGGTCGGCGCCATAGGCCATAGTGAGGCGGTGGGCGATAATGAGCGTAGTGCGGCCTCTCATCAGCTCCCTGAGGCTTTCTTGAACCAGCGCCTCACTCGCGGCATCGAGATGAGCAGTAGCTTCATCCAGGATAAGGATAGACGCATTCTTGAGAAATGCTCGAGCGATGGCGATCCGTTGCCGCTGGCCACCGCTTAGCCTCGCACCGTTTTCATGGACGGTGGTCCCGTATCCTTCGGGGAAAGTTTGAATGAACTCATGTGCGTGAGCGGCGCGCGCTGCGGCCACCATGTCTGCCTCACTGGCATCAGGCCGTGCGAGCAGGATATTGTCGGCGATGGTTCCATGGAAGAAATGCGGGTGCTGCGGCACCCAACCAACCAGCAAGCGACAGGTAGCCGGATCAAGGTGATCAAGGGGTGTGTCCCCGATCCAGATCGTGCCCGAAGATGGCTCAATGAAGCGAAGTAGTAGTGCGGCGAGTGTAGTCTTCCCCGCACCAGTCGGCCCAACCAGTGCAGTGGTTCGAGCCCGGTGCAGGGTCAAAGTGACGTCCTGTAAGGCAGGTTGAGTCCTGCCGTCGTAGCTAAAGTGAACATTCTCGAAACGCACGTCTAAGTCTCGTACAGGCATGAACCTGCCTAGTCCGGTTGCACTGGGCGCGGTGGCCGATGCCATTACCGGTGCCAGGACTGGCACCGGCATCGGTCCGCTATCGAGCAAGGCAAAGATCCGCTCGGCCCCCGCTTTGCCCGTAGCCCCAGCATGGTACTTAAGAGCCAGTTGGCGTAGTGGTAGGAAGAACTCGGGCGTAAGCAACAACACCGTTAATGCCGTAGCAAAGGGTAGCGTTCCCTGCATGAGGCGCAGGCTGACCTCAAGCGCAACAAATGCGGTGGCTCCTACCGCGGCCCACTCCAGCATCAGAGACGTCTGAAATGTGGTTCGCAGCACCCCCATCGTACTCCCGGCAAAGTCCTGGCTAATATCTTCAATAGTCTCGACCTGCTCCCGGCTCCGTCCAAACATCTTCAGAGTGGCCAGACCCTGTACCATATCCAAGAAGTGGGCACTCATCCAACTCAGTTCCAAAAAGCGGCGCAGGCTCAACTCTTTGGTTTGGGCTCCAATCACCGCCAGCAGCAGTACCAGCATCGGCCCGGCAAACAGCAACACAAGCACAGTTAATGGGTCCAACAGCATGACGACGGCGAGAATCAGCACAGGGATGAGGCCGGCCAGGAGCCGTGCTGGCTGGTACCCCGTAATATACTCATCCAGTGACTCTACACCCTCTACCAGGGTATGTACCAGCTCTCCGCTGCGCTCGCGGTGCGTTTGGGCCGGTCCCAGAGCAAATAGCTTTTCGCTAAGTCGATCTCGCAGTGTGGCCTTTATGCGACTAGACGCGTGCTGGGAAACGAACTCACTGTTCCAGATCAAGCTGGCCCGCAAAGTCACGAGCACCAGCATGGCTCCCAGGAAGGGCAGCAGATGTGCCAGGTGCTGGTGGCCAAGAAAGACCTTACTTATGGTCTGGCTGAGCAGCCACAGGGTAACAATGAGCAATCCCGACGCTAGCACCGCCAGGATCACCGCCAGATACAGCAGCGTGCCAGCCTGGTTGTCCAGCCGGAGAACGCGCCGATCTAGTGAGATCGCCGCCGTTCCTGCTGGTCGCTTCCTAGTAGCTCTCACGCTCGAGCCTGACCTTCCCCTGGAAAATGTAGTAGACCCCGGCGGTATATAGCAGTACGATTGGTATGCCTATCACCGCAAAGATGAGCATCACCGTGAGAGTATTGGGGCCCGACGCGGAGTTGAAGATCGTCAGATCATAGGCAGGGTTGATGGTTGAGAGAAGCAGATTTGGGTATATTCCGGCGGCCACTGAGCCGATGAGAAGAACTATGACGGCGCCGGAGGCGACAAAGGCACTAAAAGAATGGTCGCGACGCAGCAGGTACCACGAGAGAATCAGCGCCCCCAGGGCCAGTGCCGGGAAGATGACCGGCCAGATCTCGTTGAGGTACCGCTTGGTTACCTGCAGGTGGAGCAGCAGGGTGCCCACCACGACCAGGGTGTTCAGGATGAAGAACGCGATCATCAGGCGCGGCAGCCAGCGGTGTATCCGCTGGTTGAGTTCGCCATCGGTCTTCATGGTGAGGTAGATGGCTCCATGCATGGCAAACATGGAGATGGTAGTTGCCCCAACCAGTAGCGCAAACGGCGAGAGCAACTGGATGAGACTCACCGAGATGTTGCCGTTGGCATCCACCGGTAGACCTAGTATGATGTTGCCTAAGGCGACGCCAAGCAGGAGTGCCAGGAGCAGCGACGCCAGGAAGAAGATGTAGTCCCAGAGTGAGTGCCACCGCTCGTCGCCTCGCTGGCCGCGAAATTCAATCGCTACCGCCCGCAAGATGATACACAGCAGCACCAGGAAAAAGGCGAGGTATAAACCGGAAAATAGCGACGCATAGACCAAAGGAAAGGCCGCGAACAGCACACCGCCTCCCAGCACCAGCCAGACTTCGTTGCCGTCCCAGACTGGGCCGATACTGTTCAGGACGACACGCCGCTCGGTGTCGTCCCTGGCAATGAAGGGGTGAAGGATGCCGCATCCCAAATCGAAGCCATCCAGGACGAGGTAGCCGGCGATGATAAAGCCGAAGAGCACAAACCAGACGACGTTGAGCCACATAGGTTACCTCGCAATTGGTCGAGCACTACGAAATACGGCCCGTAAGGTATCAGGCAGCGGCTCCTCCCGCTCCTGTTCTTCTGGGGGTGGTGGACCTCGCTGGATATCTTTATTGAGCAGGTAGATGAACAAAACCAGCAGGACGGCGTACATCACCACAAAGGCTATGACCGAGAAGAGTACCTGCGGAGGTGTCAGGGTCGGGGACACTCCGTTCGCGGTCAGGAGCAGGTTGTACACGATCCAGGGCTGCCGGCCAAATTCCGAGGTCCACCAACCGGCCAGGGTGGCCAGTTCCGCGAGAAACACGCTCGCGACCAGCAGCCACAACACCCAGCGCGTCCGAAAGAGCCGGCGCCCCCAGAAATAATAGATTGTGGCCAGGACTCCGATGAGGATAAAGAGCATTCCCAAGTCGACCATCAGGTGATAGGCCTGGAACGTTATTTGTAAGGGCGGCCAGAGGGTGGATTGAAAGTCTTCCAGACCGGTTACCGGCGTGTGTATATTAAAATATGCCAGAAAGCTCAAGAGGCAGGGAATGGCGACTCCATAGGTCGTGTGCCCTGACTGGTTGACCCATCCGAAGAGATAGAACGGCGCGCAGCTCTGACTGGCTGGCCAGTCCCCTTCCATGCCCGCAAGCTTGGTCGGCTGATAGTGCGTTATGACTATCGCAATCCAGGAGCCGGTGATAAAGACCTGTATGATGCTGCACAGGGCGAAGACTGGTAGAGCCACCATGATTGACGCGGTAGCGAGCTCCATATGCCGCCTTTTGAGCAGATACCAGGCACTCGAGCTGAGAACCAGCGCGGAGCCGACTATCCAGGCGCTCACAAAGATGTGACAGAGATTGGCCAGGAAGGAGGGGGTAAAGACGACCGCGGCAAAGCTGGTCATAACCGCGATGGTGCCGTGCGAGGTCGACTTGAGCATATAACCAGCCGGAGTCTGCATCCAGGAATTGGCCATGACGATCCACAGGGCGCTAAAGTGGGCTCCAAAGACCACTAACGATGTGGCGAGCAGCCACAATCGTGGACCTAGCCGGCTCCCGCCAAACAGCATTAAGCCCAGGAATCCGCCTTCCAGAAAGAAGGCAAAGAGGCCCTCGGCGGCCAGCAAGCTCCCAAAGATGTTGCCGACGAAGCGCGAATACGCCGCCCAGTTCATACCAAACTCGAACTCTTGCACGATACCGGTGGCAATGCCGATGGCGAAGACCAGACCATAGATCCGCACCCAGAACACAGAGAGCTGTCGCCACTTGGGATCATGAGTCCGCACGTGCAAGGTGCCAAAGATGACCAGCATCAGACCGAGTCCCATCGAAATCGGTGGGTAGATGTAGTGGAAACTTGCGGTGAGCGCAAACTGGAACCTTGAGAGCAGCACAGTGTTCATACGGCCTCCGGCGCCATGTAATGTTTCTGGCAGAGCTTGAAG
>JBKQTH010000126.1:0-33305 GCA_052143275.1 Ktedonobacterales bacterium
CGACCACCGAGATCTACACCTCCGCAGACACACTCTGTCCCTCCCCGCCGCTCTTCCGATCTAGGCTGCCTAGGCAGCCTTCTCCCCGGTCATTTGCCCAACCTCGAGTGGAGTCGTCTTCGGTTGAGCTGGGGACAACGGAGCGAGAGCCATGGGAGACACCAACCGGTCGCCCAGTGTGTCTGGATCGTCTGATGAGGTCTTTGGGGAGAGTCTGCGTGCTTTGCGCCGCGCCGCCAAGATGACTCAGGCCGAGCTCGCCGAACGCGCCAACCTCAGCATAAGGGGCCTCTCCGACCTCGAACGCGGCATCAATCGCCATCCAAGGCGGGAAACCCTTCTTGCACTGGCCGATGCCTTCGAGCTAGCGGAAGATGAGCGCGCTCGATTCTTCTCATCGGCTCGAGGGCGACCGGTCCTAGCGGCACCGAAGGAGGTGGAGGCTGCCGGCTCCCACCACGTGGCTGAGCCGCTCCAAGCCGTGGGGAACTTTCTCTGGTCCCGCCCAGAACACCGGCTGGTGGCTCGCAAGCCGGAAATGAGGCAACTCCTCTCCGCGCTTGACGCTGTGCAGGCCGGCACCGGACGGGTCTGCTTCCTGGTGGGTGAACCCGGAGTCGGCAAGACTCGCCTTGCCCAGGAGGTCAGCCTGGTCGCCCGGGAACGCGGCTTTCTCATCATCACTGGACGCTGTTATGCCCCCCAAGAGACGGTGCCCTACTTTCCCTTCCTGGAGGCACTCTCCCGCGCCTACTCCTCCGGCTCCGCCATGGTGCGCGCGGCGCTGCCGACCCATTGGCCCCAGGTGGCCCGACTCCTCCCCGAGCGCAGTAGTGGGCTGTTCCCGGTAGCGGAGGGGCCAGCTACCGGCAGCGCCGAAGACCAGCAGCGCCTCTTCTGGCAGGTGAGCGGCTTTCTGCAAGCACTGGCGGCGGAGCAGCCACTGGCCGTGATCCTGGACGATCTGCACTGGATGGATGGAGCGAGTCTGGCTTTGCTCCTGCATATAGCTCGCCACACCCGCGAGTCCCCCATCCTGTTCCTGGGTACATACCGGGATATCGAGGTCACTCCCGTCCGCCCACTGGCCAAGGGTCTCCACGACCTGGCACGGGAACACTTGATGGAGCGGCTCGAGGTGCGGCGGCTCGCGCGCGAGGGGACAGCAGCGCTGCTGGAGGCAACGCTGGAGGACGGAGAGGTGTCCGAGGCGGTGACTACGCTCATCCATGGTCCAACGGAGGGCAACGCCTTCTTTGCCCAGGAGGTGTTGCGGGCGCTGGTGGAGCGCGGCGATATCACCCTGCAGAGCGGATGCTGGGAGCTGCGCGAAGGGGTGGAGGTAGTCGTGCCCGAGAATGTGCGGGAGATCATCCTGGAACGGGTGGCGCGGCTGTCTCCAGCGGCGCAGCAGGCGCTGGCGGTAGCAAGTGTGCTGGGCCAGACTTTTCTTTTCGACGACCTGCTGGCAGGAGATGCGCGGGTTCGCCGCCTGAGCCAGCCAGCACCGATAGCCGAAGTACCTGAGACCAGCGCCGAGCTGGCGCTGGAGGACAAGCTGGAGGAGGCAGTACGTGCCCTGCTGGTACGAGAGGCGGGGGGCGTGCGGTACGCCTTCAGCCATGCGCTCACCCAGCGTACACTGTATGAGCAGATATCTGCCCGCCGCCGCCGGCGGCTGCATCTGGCTTTCGCCGAAACGATTGAAAGTTTGCCCGAAAAGGAGCGCGCCCTGCGGGTGGCCGAAGTGGCCTATCACTTCTTGCAGGCTGAAGAGTTCGCCCGTGCCCTGCCGTATCTGTTGTTGGCGGGCGACCAGGCCCAGATGGCATATGCTAATGCTGAGGCCGAACAGCACTTCCAGAGCGCCGCCCGGCTGGCTGTAGAACTAGGAGATCTGGAAACTGAAGCTGAGGCACTCGAACGGCTGGGATTGCTCAACTGGTGGAACCTAGGGAATTATAACCAGGCAGCAGACATACTGGAGCAGGCGGTCCGGGCCCAGAGAGCGACAAAGGGGGGCCGGACACGCTCCCAGACAGCTGGTATGCTGGCCCGCTCCTATGGCCGCAGCGGCCACCCTGATCAGGCGCTGGCCATACTAGCGCCATGGCTGGATGTGAAGACTAGAGAGCTGCGCGTCGAATCGGAGCCGCCGCGGATCCAGGCCAGCCTCGCAATAGCGTTTGCCGACGTGTGTTTCCACACCGGGGCATATCCTGCACAGCTGGAGGCAGCCGAACGGGCGGCTCGGCTTTGGGAAGAGCTGGGAGACGCTCAAGCGCGGGCGGACGCCCTGCTGCTTCGAGGCATCGCCTTGCGGGTCCTGGGACACTGGGAGCAGGGGCTGGTCGTGCTGGAGGAGACGGCCAAGGAGGCACGGGAAGCCGGCGCGCTCTATGTCTGTGGTCATGCCTCGTATCATATGGGCTACTCGTACTTACAGAGCGGTCAGTGGGAGCAGGCGGCGGCGAACATCAAGGTGGCGCTGGATCTCAACAAACAGTCGGGAAACCAGATGTTTTACGGCTCATCCTCATTTCTCCAGGGACTTCTGGAGTATCATCGGGGAGACTGGGCAGCCGCGCGGCACTGGTTTGAGGAGCCGCAAAGTCACTACAGGCACGCTAGCCGAGAAGAGACGCGCGCTTATGCACCCATCGGCCTGGGCTTGATCCGCGCCGTCACCGGCGACCTGGAGGAGGGAGTGCGGTATCTGCAGGAGGCGATCTCGATCTGTCGCGATGAAGGGGTACCCTTCATCCTGCACCGGGCGCAGCGAGAGTTGGCGGAGGTGGACCTTGTACTGGGCCGGGCGGCGGAAACAAGTATGCGGCTCCGGCCGATCGTCGAGGCACTCGGTTACGAAGCGTACAACGACGTCACGCCGCTGCTGCCGCTCTTGGCGTGGGCCTGCGTCGAGCTGGGAGATGAGAGTAAGGCGGAGATCCTGCTGGAGCAGGCGGCACCTCAGGCGGAGGCCCAGCGCCACTATCTCGCGCTTCTGGACGTGCTACGGGTTCGCGGACTCTTGTGCATCAAGCAGCAAAACTGGCAGGCAGGTCAGAAGGCGCTGGATCAGGCGCTGACAATCGCGCGGGGCATGCCCCATCCTTACGCCAAGGCCAAGGTGCTCTACACCGCAGGATGCCTGGAGGCAGCGGGCGGCGATCTCGCCACGGCGCGCCAGCAATTCACTGCGGCCCTCGCTATCTGCTCCCAACTCGGTGAGCGCCTCTATGCTGGGCGCATCGAGAGCGAGGTGTCGGCACTTCACTCATAGCATGCGGTTTCCACCTTCCCGCTGACAATTGCTCAAGCACCCCTTTCCAACGGCAACTTGTGCTCGGATGATCGCTTCAGCGCGGCCGGTGCCGTTGTCGATTACGTGGCCGGATACGTGGCCCAGTACGTGGGTAGGCATGTGGCTTACGCCTGGTGCGGAGGGCGACGATCCCGCACAATAGAGACGTACGGAGAAGCAAGACGTGAGTCGGGAGGCGCCCCTGACCATACCAGCCAGAAAGTGAGGGACGAATCGATGGTCGTAAAACAGTGCCATCTGTACAGTGATCCAAGAACCCACGCCTTCACCCGAGCGCCAATCTCCCAGGAGGAACGTGTCGAGCTCCTCGCGCACGTGTCCCTGTTCAACGGACTCAGCAGAAGGGAGCTGAGCCATCTGGCCGACGCAGCCATCCAACGTGACTTTCCAGCGGGCAGGATGATCATCGAGCAGGGCCAGATGGGAGTCGGATTCTATGTAGTGGTCAGCGGGTGCGTCCTGATTCAGCAGCGAAGGTCCGATGGAGGCGAGCGCGAGCTGGCGACGCTGGGGCGCGGGACCATGTTCGGCGAGATAGCGCTGCTCGATCTGTTCCCTCGATCGGCTAGTGTGGTGGCGCTGCAAGACTCCAGTGTCCTGGTCATCCCTATCTGGGAGTTCCGGACGCTGCTCGTCGGCGAGCCCGCCATCGCCATGAAGTTGCTGGACGTGCTCGCGCAGCGGCTGCAGTCCACCGAATCAACAGCAACCTCGTAGTGCGTTTCACGAACGTTGAGGTGCACCAGTTCTCCCCTCCCGCCATACCTGATGCGTAATCGAAACACAGCAAGCTAGCGTCGCTGGAGAAACGAAAGGATGATACACAATGATGTACATGTCCCCGAATAACGCACTCAATCTCGCGAAACAGCATCAGCAAGACCTGATGCGTGAAGCCGAAGCCGACCACCAACTACATCACGCCAAGTGTGGGTCAACATCGGGCGCGCCGAGCCTCCTGGTCCCTTGCATGCCGCCCTGACGGCAATCACTCGACTGGGTCATCAGGGAGCGGCTGAGGAGGTCAAGGCTGCGCCGACAGTTCAACCGAGCATTGGACCTTCCATGGCGCGTCCCTAACATCGTTGCTGTTCCGACTGAAGCAAGGTGCGGGGAGCAGATCATGATCATCGTCTACCACATGTGAGTGTTTGGGTGACGTGTGTCACCAGAAAGGTGAGGGAAGCCTCCATGTTCAACAAGCAGCAACACGAGAACGCGAATCCCCAGAACGCCGAGAGCACGGCCACGGCGATGCTCTCCCAGCAGGAGAGCATCGAGATGCTGGCGCATATTCCCCTTTTCTGTGAGCTGAGCCCCAGAGAGCTCCGCAAGCTCGCTGGTGCAGCGGTCCAACGCCAGTATCCTGCCGGGACGGTCATCGTCCGGCAGGGTGAGCCGGGTGTGGGTCTGTATGTGATCATCCGGGGGCGGGCACGTGTCAAGCAGCAGGACGCCGATGCCAGTCCGCGCCAGCTGGCGCTCCTGGGCAGCAATGAGATCTTCGGCGAGCTGGCGCTGCTGGACAACGCCCCTCGGTCGGCTTCCGTGGTTGCTGAGGAAGATACCAGTGCCCTGGTGATCCCGATCTTTGACTTCCGGGCGTTGTTGCATGACGATGCCGACATTGCCATCAAGCTGCTGGCGGTGCTCGCACGGCGCGTTCGCACGGCAGAATCAGCTAGGGAGTAGATGAAACCGCCGCGAGGCGCCGCGGGAAGGCCGGCAACGACGCACACGCTGACGCACACGCTATGTGACGTCGTATAATGACGAGCGACCTCACCAAGTGCGCAACGATCCAACGCCGACGGACGTCTGTTTCCCGTCCACGGCCAACGCGTGCGGCGAATCCCAGGTCTGCGTCACGTGAAGGAGGACGCCCATTCCGGAAGAGCGCAAGCTCGTCACTATCCTCTTCGCCGATGTTACGGGGTCCACCGCGCTCGGCGAGAGTCTGGACCCTGAAGACGTACGCGCCCTCATGGGCCGCTATTATCAGCACGCGCGCCAGGTCATGCTCGACCATGGTGGCACGCTAGAGAAGTTCATCGGCGACGCGGTCATGGCCGTCTTCGGGCTGCCTCAGGCCCATGGCAATGACGCTGAGCGGGCGCTGGCCGCTGCGCTTGCACTCCGCGCGGCCGTTACCGGTGACGCGCTACTGGCCGGGCGACTGCTCCTGCGCACGGGGGTAAACACCGGTGAGGTGGTCGCCACGAGCGACACTTCAGCCAGCGATTTCCTGGTCACCGGTGACGCGGTCAATGTGGCGGCCCGCCTGCAGCAGGCGGCCACTCCCGGCGAGATCCTGGTCGGGGAACGCACGAAAGCCGCGGGGAACGTGGCCTTTCGCTTTGGTGAGGCACACACGATCGAGGTGAAGGGGAAGAGCCAGCCGTTAGCCGTCTTTTCGCTGCTCAGCCAGCGTCCCACCCGCGCCCTGCGTCGGCCGCCGCTGGTGGGCCGGAGACGCGAGCTGGCGCAGCTGGGGCTGCTCTGCGAGGCGGTCCTGGAGGAGCGCCATCCCCAGCTGGTCTCGATCGTCGCACCGGCCGGGGCGGGCAAGACGCGCCTGTTGGAAGAGTTCCTGGCTAGACTCGATCTCACGCACGGGTGGCAGGTAGCGACGGCCCGTTGCCCACCCTACGGGCAAACGCTCACCTCCTGGCCGCTGCGCGGCCTCCTCGACGCGCTGCTGGGCGAGCGCTTTTCCCTCGAGCGCGTGGCGGAGGCGTTCACCGCGGGGGGGCACTCCGAGGCGGACGCAGAGCGGTTGGCGGAGTTTCTGTTGGCTGCGCTGGGCGTCGAGCCAGAAGAACCGACCCAGCGCGAGAGTATCTTCAACGCCTGGCGACTGTTCATTGAGGCGCGGGCGCGGCAGACGCCCCGGATCGTCGTCTTCGAGGATCTGCACTGGGCCAGCGAGAGCCTGCTCGATCTGGTGGAGCATATCACTCATCCCCGCACCCGTGCACCGCTCCTGATCCTGGTGCTGAGCCGGCCCGAGCTGCTGGACCGGCGGCCATCCTGGGGAGGCGGGCGCCTCAGCTTTACCGCGCTGGCCCTTGACGCGCTCAGTGAGGCACAGACCCGCGAGCTCGTCGATCCGCTGGTGCCGGAGCTGGCCTCTGTGGCCGTGCGAGCGCGCATCGTGGAGCGCTCGGGCGGCAATCCCTTCTTCGCCATCGAGCTGGCTCATGGGCTCGCCGAGCGCCTCACGGACGCTGCCGATCCGGCGAGCACCGGCGCAGATGCACTACCGGATACCGTCTACGAGGCGGTGCTGGCGCGGCTGGATCAGCTCGCGGAGCCTGAGCGTGACGTGCTACAGGTGGCGGCCGTGGCCGGCCGCGCATTTCGCCTGCCCACGCTGGTGGCGGCCCTGCCCGAGCGCGATCCCTCCGACGTCGCCACCGCGCTGGAGGGGCTGCTCTCGCGCGACCTGGTGACGCCGGCCGAAGGCGCGGAGGACGACGCATATACATTCCGCCATATCCTGTTTCGCGATGTAGCCTACGGCACGCTGGCGCGGGCCGAGCGGGTGCGTCTGCACGTGGCCGTGGCCCAGTGGCTGGAAGCATATGCGGCCAGCCGGCTGGATGAGTTCGTCGAGCTGCTGGCCTACCATTACCGCGAAGCCGCGATACTGGCGCGTCAGGCGGCGGTTCCGCTGCGCGTGGAAGTGGACACCGCACGGGCCGTCCACTATCTCGTCCGTGCGGGCACCCTCGCCAGCCACGCAGGCCTGCTGGCTCCCGCGCTCGATCATATGCGCGCCGCCATCGGGCTGGCGCCGGAGGACGAGCATCTCCAGCTCTACGAGCAGCTCGGCGACTGTGCGATCTACGGTGATGGGGCGGTTGAGGGGTATCAACACGCGTTCGACCTGTGGCGGGAGCATGGCCAAGGGGATCCGCTGACCGGGGCGCGCCTGCTCCGCAAGCTTCTGATCGTCTACTGGACCTTCTCGAGTAGCTCCAACTGGTCGCCGAGCGAGGAGGAGTTGGCGGCGCTGTATGCGGAGGCGCTCCAGCTGGCGGAGCAGGCGGCAGACGAGGACGAGGTATGGCGCGTGCGCATCGCCCCACTCAATCCCCTGGCCAGGCAGGGCAGCCGCGACGACTGGGAGCGCGACCGGGATCTCTGCGCAGAAGCGGTGACCTTCTTTGAGCGCCGCCAGGATTGGCCCGCGCTGAGTCTGGCGCTGGACAATTACGCGGGTTGCGTGCTGCGGCTCGGCGCCTATGAGGAGGCCAGGGAGGTTTCCAAGCGCCGCCTGGCCTGGCCCCAGCTTCCGGCATGGGCGCGTGGCGATGTGCAGAACATGATAAGCTTCTCGTATTTCATGCAGGGTGAGTACGACGCCTGCATGGCGACGATACAGGATGCGCTGGCGCAGGTCCGACCCGGTGACCCGCTCCCTCTGCTGACCCAAGGTGTGGCCTTTGCCACCATTGCGGCGTATCTCTCTGGGCGCTGGGACGAGCTGGAGGGATGGCAGCAGACGCTAACGCTGATCTGGGACGAGCTGCAGCAGGTGCCCGGCCTGTACGAGTCCGGCCTGTGGTGGGGCTACCTGGCCATCCTGCTGGTGGCGCTGGCGCGGGAGGACCGTGTTGCCATCGATGCCACTGCCGCTCTGCTCGAGCGGGTGTCGCCGCCGTCCGACCCGGTTTTACCAGTGACGCGCAGCATGATCGCCGCCTACCGCGCGGACGACGCCACGCGCTTCGATCTGGACGATATGGCTCGAGTCCGGAACAATGCCGACTGGATCCTGCTGTATTACGCCGAGCATAACCTCCCGGCTCCAGGTGTGCTGATCGAGACGGCACGGGCGTGGGGCTTCGGAAGCATTCTGACCGAAGCACTCGTCGAGACCAGCGAGGCGTTGGCATCCGGCGACACGGTCCGCCTTGCCGCGGCAATCGACACGGCGGAGGCGCACCATCTGGTCGTCCACGCCGCGCGCATGCGCATCGTGCTGGCCCAGCGGACCGGCGACCCTACGCCGCTTGTGCGTGCCCGGCCGGTGCTGGAGCGGCTGGGTGACCGCCAGTTTCTGCGCCGACTGGAGGAGGTTCAAGTCGCACTCCAGTGATCTGCTCAGCGTACGCGAGCCTCGTATCTGAACATGTGCACCACGTGGAAGTAGGAAAGGGTGAGAACCTATCTTATTTGTGGCTGGATCACTGTCTTGACAAGATCCTGTTGGCGAATTCAGGAAGGGGATGAGAAACTGAAGAGGCATACAAACGCCAATGAATTTGCCTCAGCAGAGCAAAGGAGGCTAGGATGTCTCTCAAACCCAAACCAATCCCCCCAGTGCCCGACCTTTTCCGTCCATGCTGATCTGCACGCCAGCCGCACGGAGGAGGTCCCGGTACTGCGGGCTGGTGAAGTGGCTCCCTTGGTCACTGTTCCAGATCTCCGGGGTCGCCTGCTCTAGGGCACGCTTCACCGCCTCGAGCACGAAGGGCGCCTGCAACGTGTCGTCGAGCTCCCAACTGATCACGTAGCGCGAGAACCAGTCGAGCACCGCCACCAGATACATCCAACCGGTCTGCAGTGGGATATAGGTCACATCGATGCCCCAGACCTGGTTGGGATAGCGGCAGGTCAGGTTACGCAGCAGATAAGGATAGACCTGCGCGCCGTGGACCCGACGACTCAGGTTTGGTCCTGGGCAGATGCCCGCGATGCCCATCTCCCGCATATGGCGCTGCACCGCCTTCCGATTGACGATAAGACCGTCGCGCCGCAACTGGGCCGTGATGCGGCGTGAGCTGTAGAAGGGATACTGGGTGTAGAGCGCGTCGATACGATGTTTGAGCGTCACCTCCTCTATGGAGGGCTGACGCGGCTGGTAATACAAACTCGACCGGCTGATGCCCAGCAGGTCCGCTTGCACCGAAAGCGGAAGCATCGATGTCCCCCGTTCCAGGAGCACCCGGCGCTCAGCATCCGGGAGGCTCGAGACCAGATTTTCTTTTGAGCCAAGACACCAGGCGCCCGCGAGGCGTCCGACCTCCTCATAGAGCGTCGCCAAGCGTGCCTCGTAGTCGGTCTTGAGCACTGAGGTGCTGTTCTGCCGGGTAAAGAGGCTGGGCAGCCCTTCGAGCGCGGAAGTTCGCCATGTGATGAGTTGAGTCGGATGGACACCATGCTCAGCGGCCAGTTGCGCCAGTGTCTTCTCTTCCCGCAGAAGCTCACGGACCACCTGAGCTTTGAAGGTTGGCGTGTAGCGTTTCCTCATCATGGTCTGTAGTCTATCTTATTTCAGGCCGCTTCGCTGTCCAGACTCCTGGGTCCACTATACTCGAACGAGAGAGATTTCTCTCTCGTGGGACCCACTTTGGATTTTGGAAGCATAAAATGTCGTTGTCATTTTGGAAGCATAAAGTGTCGTTTGCGACAAGTTATGCTTCCAGTCACATTTGCGTACAAACTTGACCTTAACTCGGGATCCGGCCTACAATCTCCAACAGACCGAATCGTCGGTATGGTCAATTGGCCGGAGTAGGCTACCATACACCAGGCGGCAGTAGTGCAATGCAAGGTTCCAGTGATTCATCCCCAACCAAACAGACGAACGCGAGCGGCGGAGCCGCCACACGCGACAAAGAGGCGACACGGCAGCGGCTGCTGGACGCCGCCGAAGACGTTTTTGCCGAGAAGGGATACCACGGCGCGGTGGTCGAAGATATCGTGCGCGCATCCGACAGCTCAAAGGGCGGCTTCTACTTCCACTTTCCCAATAAACAGGGGATCTTCCTGGCCCTCATCGATGCCCTGGTTCCCAAGCTGGCCATCGCCGTAGACCGGGCGATCGCCACCGAGACCGATCCCATCGCCCAAATGGACGCCGCGTTACGCACCGTTCTGGAGACGTTTTCGCGACATCGCAAGCTCAGCAAGATCCTGCTGGTCGAGGCGGTGGGACTTGGGCACGGGTTTGACGAGAAGCTGATGCACACCCGTGGCTACTTTGCCGAGATGATACGAGGCTACCTGGACCATGCCGTCGTCGCCGGCGCCATACCGGAACTAGATACCGAGACTGCTTCCTGGGTCTGGTTTGGAGCCATCAACGAGCTGGTGGTGCGCTGGCTGGTCACTGGTCGACCGGCGCAGCTCGAAACTCTTATACCCCAGCTGCGGCACATGCTGCTGCGCTCAGTGGGCGCTCCGGCGCCTGACCCCACGCCGAATGGCACCCAAAATACCGCGGAGCTAGAACCGGGGAATGCCAAGCCATGAGCCGCACCACACGTAGCCACCTACACGGCGACGGCGACGCTGCTGCCGCGACACTGGCAATTGACCACTCCACTGTGCTTGACGTGCTGCGCACCGGCCAGAGACAGGCGCGGGAGAGCGGGCAGCCGGTAGTGGCCAGCTACTCGCAACCAGTGCCAAAAGGTAATCTGTTGGCCGCCTACGGAGGCGCCCAGAAAACGAGTCAGGAGACCTCGTTTTACTGGGAGCGGCCGGACGAGGACTATACCCTGGTCGGCATAGGAGAAGCGGCCACATGCATGGCGCCGGCCCCCGCAGAGATGGTCGAGCGCTGGCGCACCCTGCTGCGGCAGGCGCTCGTCTACTCTCCTTCAGCAACAGCCGTACTCGATCCAAAGGCCTCCAGGTTATCCGGGCCACTGTGCTTTGGCGGCTTCGCCTTCGACCCGAGCCAAGTAGGCACTCCACTCTGGCAGGATTTCCCAAGTGGGCTCCTTATACTACCGGAGGTCCTCATCGGCGTTGCCGGAAATCACACTATCCTCACTATTAATGTGCTGATAGAGCCCGGCATAGCCGTCAGCGAAACAGCCGATGAATTGGATGAATTTGCAACGATCGCTCGAAAGCTCACCCATGCTGAATCGCTGTTCTCACACCTTGCTCGTCGCCTTTGGCAACCAGAGGCAGAACCAGCGCCCAGGGTACCTAATGCTGCGCCGCCACAGCTCAGCACGCGTGATCTGCAGTCGCGGAGCTCCTGGTCCCGCATGGTGGCCGCGGCGACCGAAGGTATTCAGAGGGGAGAGCAGCGCAAGGTGGTGCTGGCGCGCAGCATCGAGGCGCGAGCGGAGAGTCCGTTCGCGGTTGCCGAGGCGCTTGCCGGCCTACGTCGGCGCTATGCTAGTGCCCATATCTTCGCGCTTACCCGTGGAGAATCGACCTTTTTGGGAGCTTCACCGGAGCAGCTGGCCCGCGTCTCCGGCGGGCAGGTCGAGACGATGGCGTTGGCCGGATCGGCGCCGCGCGGCACATCTCCAGAACAGGATACCTGGCTGGGAGCAGAGCTGCTGCGCCAGGACAAGACTCGGAGTGAGCACGCTCTGGTTGCCGAAATGATCCGCGAGGCGCTGGCGCCGCTGACCACCGTGCTCAATTCACCTGAGAAGCCCCAGATCCTCAAGCTCGAGAATGTCCAGCATCTGCTGACACCAATCACCGGCGAGCTGTTTCCACACATCTCGATGCTGCGGGTCATTGCGGCTCTGCATCCAACGCCGGCCGTAGCCGGTGAGCCGCGTGCCGCCGCCATGGCGACAATTCGGCGGTATGAACCGCTTGACCGAGGTTGGTATGCCGGTCCGATTGGCTGGATAGGCAGTGATGGTACGGGGGAATTTGCCGTTGCCCTCCGCTCAGCTTTAATTTCCGGCAGCAGCGCGACCCTTTTCGCCGGCTGTGGAATCGTTGCCGGATCTGATCCGGATGCGGAATATCTCGAATCATGCTGGAAGCTGGAGGTGATGCTGCAGGGACTTGGGGGAGGGTCCCCTGCCAGCGGAGAGGACTAGATAACGAGCTATGTCAAGCAGTATGCCGCCTCAAGTGGGGGAACCAGCCAACGAGCTATATGCCTACATCGGTGCCTTTGTCGATGAGCTTTGCCGCGCCGGTGTGCGTCACGCCGTAGTTTGCCCCGGATCTCGCTCGACTCCGCTTGCACTGTCACTTGCACAACAGTCGGGTATACGGCTCTGGATGCAGGTAGATGAGCGATCAGCCGGATTCTTTGCCCTTGGCATGGCCAGACGGCTCCGGCAGCCGGTCGCGCTGTTGTGTACATCGGGCACCGCAGCTGCCAACTTCTACCCTGCCGTCATCGAGGCAGGCCTATCCCATCTGCCGCTCCTGGTACTTACCGCCGATCGGCCGCACGAGCTGCGCGATTGCGGCGCACCCCAGGCGATAGATCAAAATCAGCTCTATGGACAGCAGGTAAAGTGGTATATGGAGATCGCCCCGGCGAGCGCCACCAACGAATCACTCCGTTATATTCGCACGATGGCCGACCGTGCCGCCGCGGCGGCCCTGGCGATACCTGCCGGTGTGGTACATCTGAATTTCCCAATTTCTGATCCACTGACTCCGGTGCACAGGGCACTTATTCCGGCCGAAACTCGCGACGCTGCCGCCTGGAGCGGACGCCCGAACGGCGCGGCCTATACGGTGGTCAGCGACGCCCCGCTGGCAACGCCGCCCGCTCCAAAGCTGGCCGAATTGTTCGAAATGCTGAGCGCTATTCCCCGCGGCCTGATCATCGCCGGGCCACAAGCTGATCCCGGCCTGGCCGAGCCACTTCTGGCGCTAGCTCGCACGCTCGGCTATCCGGTGCTGGCTGACCCACTCTCGCAGCTGCGGATGCCGGATGCTTACATCCGCCAGACCACACTGGTCACTACTTATGATGCTTTTCTGCCGTCCGAGTCCGAGCGGAGTGAGGAGAAGCACACCGGCGACGACGAACAGGATGCCTACGCACCGGCAGCCATCCTGCGTTTCGGTGCAATGCCCACATCAAAATCATTGCTGCTCTATATACAACGCCATGCGGTGCACTGCCCTCTCATTGTCGTCAGCGGCGACTGCGGGTGGAATGAATCAACTCAGCTGGCGAGCGAAATGATCCATTGTGACCCGGCGGCGTTTTGCATCAGTCTGCGCCTGGCCTCCACCTTCAATAATCGTAATGATCGGCGTGAGAAGAGCGCTGGTGGTGATAGCTCCATGCAATCATTGTCACAATGGGAATCGCTCTGGCGGAGAACCGAGAATCTCGCCCGCCGGACTCTCGGCGAGGCCATCCTTACTCTGCCGGAGTTCTTCGAAGGCCGTGTCTTCACCGAGCTGGCTCGCCTGCTGCCCCCGGAGAGCGCACTTTTCGCCGGCAACAGCATGCCGGTAAGAGACCTGGATACCTTTTTCTGGGGGGGCAAGACCGGTAGAACCCGAATATTCGGCAATCGCGGAGCTAACGGCATAGATGGCGTCGTCTCCTCGGCACTAGGGATGAGCGCCGCCAGCCACACTGGTGAACGCACCGTGCTGGTCATAGGCGATCTCTCGTTCTACCATGACTCGAACGGGCTATTGGCCGCTCTGCTTCACCATCTTGATATCACGATCATCCTGGTCAATAACGATGGCGGCGGCATTTTCTCCTTCCTGCCGCAGTCGGCTTATCCAGAGCATTTCGAAGAGTTGTTTGGCACTCCAACCGGTCTCGATTTCGAACCATTGGTTCGGATGTATGGCGGGCATTTTGAACGCGTGCGCAGCTGGGATGACTTTGAGATGGCTCTGCAGAGCAGCTGGCAGAGTGGAGGTCTCTGGGTTATCGAGGTCCCCACCAACCGCAGCACCAACGTCCTCATGCACCGGCATCTCAGGCAACACGTCCGCCAGGCGCTCCAGGTGAGCGGCGCTATCCGGACAGCTTCGCTGGATGCTGAGGGGTCCGAAAAAACTGTGAAATCATAGTTGGATATTCAGATATCAAATGAAGAGAAAGGACCAATGCCGCAGCTTCTCGAAGTCAACGGTGTTCGAATCAATATAGAAGTGCGTGGAAATCCAAGCGGGCGCATACGAACTCTGGTGCTGCTTCACGGTTTTACCGGCAGCGCCGCCGGCTGGGGTAGCCATCTGGATAGGTTCGCCGAAAACGGACTGCGAGTCATCGCTCTGGACCTGCTTGGGCATGGCCTTTCAGCGGCCCCTCCGGACCCGCATCGCTACCGGGTGGAGGAGTGCTGCCGGGATAGCTTGGCCGTACTCACCCAGCTTGGCGTAGCGGAGGGCGAAGCCACCTTGCTCGGCTACTCAATGGGCGGACGGATGGCGCTGTACACCGCTTTCTCCGGTTTCTTTCGTGCCTTGATTTTGGAGAGCGCGTCTCCCGGTCTCGCCAGCGTGAGCGAACGTCGCGAGCGCCGGAGGGTCGACGAGGCGCTGGCACGACGAATCGAGTGTGAGGGCATTCAGGTGTTCGTCTCGTACTGGGAGAGTCTGCCGTTGTTCGCCAGCCAGCGCCGGCTTCCACGAGCGGAGCAGGCTCTGGTGCACGAGCAGCGACTACGCAACCTGCCAGCTGGGCTGGCGAACAGCCTGCGCGGCGCCGGAGCCGGCTGGGCGCCAGCTCTTCACCGAAAATTGTCGGAATTGCAACTGCCCGTGCTCTTGATTGCCGGTGCGCTGGATAGTAAGTACTGCGTCATTGCCCAGGAAATGTCCCACCGCTTACCTAATGCCCAGGTAGAGATAGTTGGTGATGCCGGGCATACAGTTCATCTGGAACAGCCGGAAATATTCGATCGCCTGGTAGTGAAGTTTTGTAGCACGCATGCGTGAGCGTGGTGATGAGCGCAGTCTGCATGCAAGCAACCAAGGAGAAAAGAGTGGTATGAGTATTCAGTGGAGCATGGTTCACGAGTATACCGACGTCATCTTTGAGAAAGCCGAAGGGATAGGTAAGATTACCATCAACCGGCCGGAGTTGCGCAATGCGTTTCGTCCCCAGACTCTAGACGAGCTCATAGATGCCTTCAATCGCTGCCAGGAAGATCAGCAGATTGGCGTGGTGATCCTCACCGGCGCCGGTGACAAGGCCTTCTGCTCCGGTGGCGACCAGCGAGTCCGCGGGCACGGCGGCTACGTCGGCGCCGACGGCGTGCCCAGGCTCAACGCGCTTGATCTGCAACGAACCATCAAGTATCTGCCCAAGCCGGTGATCGCCATGGTTGCTGGGTATGCCATCGGCGGTGGCCACGTGCTGCAACTGCTCTGCGACCTTACCATTGCCGCCGACAATGCGCGTTTCGGCCAGACCGGTCCTAAAGTGGGCAGCTTTGACGCCGGCTGGGGCGCGACCTACATGGCCCGCGTGGTGGGTCACAAGAAGGCTCGCGAAATCTGGTACCTTTGCCGCCAGTACAGCGCCGAAGAAGCTCTGGCCATGGGCCTCATCAATACCGTGGTACCTCTCGAGCGCCTGGAGGAAGAAACTGTGCAGTGGGCACGTGAGATTCTGGAGAAGAGCCCCATTGCCATTCGGTTCCTCAAGGCAGCCTTCAACGCCGATACCGACGGTCTGGCAGGCATACAACAGCTTGCCGGTGATGCAACTATGCTCTTCTATATGACCGAAGAGGGGAAAGAGGGCAATGAAGCATACCTGGAGAAGCGCAAGCCGGACTTCTCCAAGTTCCCTCGTTTGCCCTAGACCAAGCAGCCGATAGCACCGGGTATATGGATAAAAGGTATGGAAATCCCTAGGAGCCTGACGGCTACCGCAATCCAGAGTCTGGACTGGCGCCGCTACTGCCTTCCATTTCGCGCTAGTTTCACTACCAGCCAGGGAGCTACCCGATTTCGTTATGGTGCCGTCGCCCAGGTGGTACTCCGGGACGGTCATACCGGTATTGGAGAAGTGGCGCCACTGCCACTCAATCGTCTTGCAGCCCTGGACGAAGCTCTGCAGCCGGCGCCCAAGCTGGCCGCCGAGCTAGCCGGCCAGACGCTGGATGCAGCGCTCGGCTGCATTGGCCAGTATGCGCAGTCTGATACGACTTTTGCTCTGCCGCTTATCTGTGGTGTAGAAATGGCCCTGCTAGATGCGCTCTGCAAACAGTTGGGCTCCCGTCTGGCCGCCGAGCTACAGGGACCAGTTAAGAGGACAACTGTACCGGTAAATGCCGTTATTGGAGCGGACAATCTGGATGAGACTGTGCGCTCCGCTAGACTGGCGGTAGCAGCAGGCTTTACCTGTGTGAAGCTCAAGGTTGGCTTACCGCATCATGAGGTGGAGCACGAGATCGAACTTGTGGGCGCAGTGCGGGAGTCCATTGGGCCGGACATTGATCTGCGTCTAGATGCCAATGGCGCCTGGAACCTCTCTCAGGCCACTATCATACTGAATGGCTGTCTGCCCTACGACATACAGTATGTAGAGCAGCCGCTTCCCGCGACATGTCTTCAGGAGCTGCCGTCACTGCGCCAGAGGACCCCTGTGCCTATTGCGGTAGATGAATCGCTGACCGATTTACGCAGTGCGCGCCGAATTTTGGACGCCGGGGCCGCCGATGTTCTGATCATCAAGCCACAGGTGGTTGGCGGCCTTCTAGTGAGCCGGCAGATCATACAGGAGGCAACGACTCATGGCACCCCGTGCGTCCTGACCAGCTCGATCGAATCGGGTATCGGTATTGCGGCGACCCTTCAGCTGGCCGCCGCTCTTCCTGAGCTGAGGCTGGCGTGCGGCCTGGCCACGTTGCCGCTACTGGCCGATGATCTCATCCGAGAATCACTGCCGATCGGCGTTGGCGGAACTATCCGCATTCCCGAGGGTAACGGGCTGGGAGTGACTCTGGATGAGCCAGCACTCAACCAGTACAGATTGAATGCGTAGGAACGGTGTAATCGACATATGACTGCCAACCACCCCTTGAACTCACCGACTGGCCGGAATGTTCTGCCCGACTGGCTCATGCGCGCTGCTTCGCGCTATCCTCGTCGTATCGCCATCGAGGATGGTCACCGGAGCTGGACCTTCGCCGAGCTGGATAATAGAGCAACACACCTTGCCGTGCAGCTTCGCGCTCGCGGCGTGGCAGCGGGAGACCGAGTCGCACTCCTCGCCAGCAACGGGCTGGTCTATGGTGTCGTGGTACATGCGCTCACCCGAGCCGGTGCCGTACTGGTGCCGCTGAATACCAGGCTGTCTGAGAGTGAGTTATGCTGGCAGATCAGCGATGTTCAGGCGTCGTTATTGATCTACGATGACCGGAACGCCGCCCAGGCTATCGGCATTGAGGCGCGTCTACCGGGGCTACCGCGCTTCCCGTTGCCGGAGGATGTTGGTGATATTGACGACGATATGGCCCAGATCGGCGAAGCCGCTAAGAGCTTAGTGAGCGAGATCGATCTCGAGGCGACCCAGGCTATCATCTACACCTCAGGCACCACTGGCCGCCCTAAGGGCGTGCTGATAACCTATGGCATGCACTGGTGGAGCGCAATCGGCTCCCTACTCAATATGGGATCAAAGCCTGACGATTGTTGGCTCGCTTGTCTGCCGTTCTTTCACATCGGTGGCCTCTCGATCCTGATGCGCGGCGTGATCTATGGGATGCGAGTGCTGGTGTATGAACGCTTTGATGCCAGGTCCATCAATGAGGCGCTGCGGCAGAAGCAGGTGAGCATCATATCGGTGGTTGCGGTAATGCTGCAGCGGCTACTCTCTGCACTCGATTCGGAGAGCGGCACCGGACGGTATCCGCCATCGCTCCGCTGTGTGCTGCTGGGAGGCGGTCCAGCTCCCCAGCATCTCCTGGAGGAGTGCGCGCGCCGCGAGATTCCGGTTGTTCAAACTTATGGGATGACTGAGTCCTGTTCGCAGGCGGTCACACTGGCACCGGAGGAGGCGCTCCGGAGGCTGGGCTCCGCCGGAAGGCCATTGCCCAGCGTGCAGCTTCGCATCCTGGTCGATGAGCGGGAAGCGCGAGCGGGAGAGTCTGGAGAAATCATGCTGCGTGGCCCAATAATTACTCCAGGCTATACCGGAGAGTCCGAGGCTGCCGCGAGCGCATTCCGGGACGGCTGGTTTGCGACCGGCGACTACGGCTATCTTGACGACGAGGGCTATCTCTACGTCCTGGACCGTCGTAGTGACCTGATTATCTCGGGTGGCGAGAATGTCTATCCTGCCCAGATCGAGGCTGCGTTACAGGAACATCCCGCCGTCGCCGAGGCCGGAGTCTGTGGCGTCTCGCACGAGCGTTGGGGACAGGTGCCAGTAGCTTTCGTGGTTCTCGCCGATGGATCTAGCGCCAGCCAGGAGGATCTGCTGGCCTATCTGGCAACGCGACTGGCCCACTACAAAATACCCCAAGAGATTCACTTCGCCAGCCAGTTGCCACGGACCTCTTCCGGCAAGCTGATCCGGCGGAAGCTGCCATACCTCTTACCCTAAACACGCCACTTCCCCTACCTGTGATAGGATGGTAGCCATAAGATAGTAGCCGCCATCGGTGTCCGCTGGTGTCCATTGGTATGCATTGTGATGGGCAAGTACGGGTAGGGGAGTTCTTGAGCCTATGAAGCCTATGAAGCCTATGAAGCCTATGGATCGGCCCGGAGGAGGACGCGCAACCCATGTCTCCTGATCTGCTGGAACGTCACCGCATGTTGCGGATACTCGTAGGAATGCTGGTTCTCGTTCTCGGAATCGTGGTGATTCGTCTTATCTGGTCCGTACTGGTAACCCTGGGCGACGTCATATTGCTCTTCTTCCTGGCCTGGATCATAGCCTTTGTCCTGGAGCCGGTCTCACTTCTGCTACAAAGGCGTGGCGTGACACGCGTCCTGGCAGTTTCGCTGATTTATGTCGCACTTTTGGTGGTGGTCTCGGGTTGTATCGTGCTGACCATACCATCTATCGAATCGGAGGTGAAACTGCTCGCCTCTGAAGTCACTGCGGCGCTTGCCCCAGGTAATCTAGCCAACCTCAATAATAGCGTTGTGATAATGCTCCGCCATCTTGGCTTAAGCAAAGCCAACGCGCACAATATCGTCAACTCGATCTCTGATCAGATACCCAAGCTTACCATCGCCTTTACCAGCAATGCCGTCAATACCACGACCCAGCTCGTTGCCTCCATCGTAAGCATACTCTTTGATACGTTTCTGGTGATGATCATTTCATTGTACATGATGCTGGATGGCGACCGTCTGGTCGAGAGCTTTGTGCGCCGGCTCCCTACGGCGTGGATCCCGGATGTACGCTTGTTCCAGAGCTATGTCGAACAAATATTCGGCGGCTTCTTCCGCGCTCAGCTTACCATTGGTCTGATCTATGGTGTTCTGACCTGGATCATACTGATGATCTTTCAGCAGGCGAACGGTCTACTTGTTGGGGTGGTTTCGGGCATCATTATGTTATTGCCGTTTATTGGACCGCCTCTCTCGATCGTTCCACCGTTCTTGCTGGTTCTCCTACAGTCCCCCTCGGGGAGCCTTGGCTGGAATCTGGTACTGCTCGTCATTAGCCTTATCATCGCGCAGCAGGTGGTCATGCAGTTCCTGGCACCGCGTATCTTTGGCTCGCAAATGGGAATCCACCCACTGCTGCTATTTGCCGCGCTCCTGGTAGGAGCCAAACTGGGTGGTATCTGGGGTGCCTTCTTTGCCGGTCCAATCATCGCAGTCGCCTACGCCATGGCGCGCGTATACTATGATCGTTTCGCCGAAAACTCTCCTCTCTTTCAACATCACCTAGCAATTCCAGAGAGGGATATTCGAGTAGAGCAAGAGGAACGGCAGGAAGATGCCGGCTTATCTTCTGGGCTATCATCGCCGATGCGGTCAACCGCTCACTCCTCCAGTAGCAGCCCGAGCTAAGGATCCGGAAAGCATAGAGGCATCCGACGCCCGAACATGGGAGACATTCCCTATATGTGACTCATTTATTTGACGCTGGCTGGTATACTCGTGATGCGGAGTTAAAGGCTTAGAGACCTAATCAGCCACGGCAATTTGCGCGACCGAGGGTGGGTAAAGGAAAGTGTCACAACCTCATACGCCAGAGCAGAGAAATCCAGGCATCATAATCCCACTACAAAATCTGCAGGATCTCGCACTTGACGACAGCGAGCACTCCTTCTACGCACCACGAGGAGGCGATTGGGCAATTCTCGGACTGGTGGTTGCCACTTTGCTTGGAACCGGGCTGTTTTCCTGGCACCAACTGGAAGTGCAGAGCGCGAGCGCAGGAGGGCACGCAGGTAGAGCAATTTTCTTTGGTTTCCTGCTGGTGTGTGTCTACTGGGCTGCCATCCTATACGCCTTTAAGCTTTCGGTGGGTATTCGCGTGGGGCCTTCGGGGATGAGTGTAGTACGGGGACCCTGGCATACCGAATTGGCGTGGCGTGAGACGGCACGACTGGTCGAACGCACGCAGATAGTGGAAGGACAGCGCTTGCGTTGGGTGATCGCGCTGGCTCGCGACGGTCGCCGGCTACAGATCCGAGAAGATATGGTGGACGATTACGTCCGCTTTCGCATGGAGATCTATGAGCGGTATCGCCTGTGGCGTGACCACGGCGGTACCTGGGGCACTACCGGTGCAGGTCCATTCCAGGCACGTGAGACCGTCTCAACCCAGGTAACCTGGTGGGGAGTAGTTGCGGGCCTGCTGATCCTGCCAGGTCTATACTTTCTCATCCTGCTACCCGAAACTGGTGCATTGGGACCAGCGCTACTGTTAGCCGGCATTGTCTGTGCCCTTCTCAGTCTGCGAGCTTTGGTGCGGCGCCAGACCTACCATGTAGATGCGAAGGCCATCGAGGCCAGCCGGTTATTGGGTAGAACTATTCGCTTGCCCTGGCGCGAGGTCGCGCGGGCCGATCGATCGCGCCATCCTTTTAATGGCGCCATTCAGGGATTTATAGCCGCCGGAAGATTCGCGCTCAAGTTGTCAATGCGAAACGATAAGCGGATGCGCTCCTTTGATTGGTACCCCCGCGTGCCGGAATACCTGACACTTCGTGGTGCCGGTCACCAGATTCGGATCAACTTACATCGCCTCGCACGCCCTGATGAATTGCTTGCCTGGGTTGAGTTCTACGAGCGAGTAGGTAAACGCGTCTCGGCCGCCGAGAATGTGCGCAGGAAGAGCACTTCGCCTCGAGCTGCCCGAGTTCCTGAGGTAGTATTACCCGAGACGGCACTACCTGAGACGGCGCTATTCGCAGAAAGGTCAGCCTCCGGCATCCCACTCGATCCCTGGAGTGACGACCTCGCTGGGGTACCGACCGAGTATCTGCCAGGCCAGATGCGCGCCGGATGGGTGCCGCCAGCTTCCGCCGCGGCTGAGAAAGCTGATGCCTGGTTGCGGGATGAGGAAGATATCCTGGATGACACCGTCTCCTCCGAGGAAGCGCCGACACAGGAAGTTCCAGCCGCAGCATTTCAGGCATATTTTAATAACGATGCTCCCGACGATCACACGCTTAAGAAGCTTCTCGACGACCTAGACAATCTGGAAGATATGCCGACCGCTGAGATGGAGGCGGCATCGAAAGCTGGACGTGTGACTCCACCGCTCGGCAACAAGACATCGGTGATCGATGAGAATTCTGGGGCCCAGATCCCATCACCCCACCAGACCTTTGCCGTACCGGTGTCCCATTCGTTGGATCAGCTGTGGGCGCCGGCCACCCAGGATGTGCCGTTGCTGCCAGGTCAAGGGCCGTCGAGTGAAGAAGAGCTGTTCAAAGGCGAGGAGCAGAAGATGGCCGGCATCCAACGGGATGAGGAAGAGTCGGAGGAAGCCAATGGTCCAGCCCAGACTGTAGATGGCCTGGGCGATCTCTTTGCCCCACGGCGCGCCGCCGACACCAGCTGGCAGCCGCCGATATTGCCGCGCTACGGCCCGCCTCTGGCCTCCTCCACGAACGAGAACGAGCCGGAGCGTCACCGCGACGGCTCCATGTTCAGCGAGGATGACTTCTTGCGCTAGCACACCATCCTGGTTCGCTTTGGTTCAGCGTTGAGAGTCGCGGCGCCATATCGTCGTAGTGACCAGCGCCAGGAGCCCCGCCGCCAGTCCAAGTGGCACCCACAGCGGCACTGGACGGCTCAGCAACTCTCCGGGAGATGCGGCTTCCACTCCTCGTCGCCGTCTCATGTTTTTCGAGCGTGAGGGCGGCTCGAAGACCACATGCAAGTCTCCACGCTCGGCGCGAGCCAGCACCCGATCCAGCCTACGGGGCAGGTCAATCAAGCTGCGTGCCGTGGCGATGCCGTCCCGTAACACGGTGCGCCCCAAATCTTCCACGCTCGTAACTCCGAGCAAGCCGAGAAGACTATCTATACCGCCGGAGGTGCCCAGGAATTGCTGCGCATAAGGAGTCGCCACCGTGAGAAAGTTGAAATTGGGGTCGAGCGTGGTGGCTAGCCCAGTAAGCATACCTACCATTCGTCCAAAGAAGGCAAACTGAGCAGGAAGTCGTAGAGGCTGGTCATAGAGAACCGAGCGAATATCACCCATGACTTCGCGCTGGTTCACTGAGCGAATGTGGCCAAAGGGCAGTTCTCGAAAATGTCCCAGCATAAGGCCAACCGCCTGTTCAATGAGGTCGCGGTCGGCATCCTCGCCCAAGAAGCCCAGCGCATCCAATCCGCGAACCGTCTGGGCAGGATCGCCTCGAGTTATGCCCGCAAAACAGTCAAGCATGCCCTGGCGCAGCCGGGGAGTAATGATACCCATCATGCCGAAATCCACGAACATCAATCGTGGACTTCCACCCAGTGCAGCTCCCGGCTGTACAAAGAAGTTTCCAGGATGGGGATCGGCGTGAAAAAATCCCGCTTCCAGCACTTGCTTGAAATAGCTGTTGACCAGTTGCACCGCCAGGAGCGGTCGATCGACCCCCGCGGCGTCAAGCTGGTCAGTCTGTGAAATCTTTATACCGTTTACCCAGGTAAGGGTAAGAACTCGCCTGGTAGTATACGAGTCAAGCGGCACCGGCGCACCAATACCGTCGTCTTCGGCAAAGATCTGGGCGAACTGCCTGGCGTTGCGGCTCTCCTGCTGATAATCCAATTCCTCAAAGACTGTGCGGCTAAACTCACGATAGAGCATACGCAGATCGATGATGCGGTCAGCGCGTGGCACCAGCCGACGCACGACACTCAGTACGAAGCGCAAGGAAGCCAGGTCCAGCTGGATGATGCGACTGATGCCCGGTCGCTGTACCTTCACCGCCACCTCACGGCCGTCATGCAGCCGGGCATGATGCACCTGGCCGAGCGAGGCCGAACCGTCCGGCTCAGGATCGAAGCTGGCAAACACATCGTAGAGTGGCGCACCCATCTCGCTCTCGACCACCCGGCGAATATCTTCAAATCGTTCCGGTGGTACCTCATCTTGCAGGCCGGCGAGCACGTCTAGTGCCTCCGGAGGAAGCAGATCGGCCCTTGCCCCCAGGAATTGTCCAAGCTTTATGAGCAGGCCGCCGAGCGCTACCGCCGTCTGGCGGAACTCTCGCAGCACCCGTATCAGCGTTTCCATACGCGGCTGCGCGTCGTATTCGCCGCGGGCGCGCGCCACAACCACGCGCTGGCGCTCACGATTGATAATATAGAGCGTGCGTAGCAGTAGCCAGGTAACTCGATAACTGCGCCACAGTCGATTCTTTCTGAGCCAGGTGTCCAACGGCCTTGTTATGCCCCGTTTCGCCGCTCTCCTGCCCCGCGCATTCTTCTGGTAAATAGACTCCATAGATATTTCTTTCTTGGCATGCTGCCATTCACACCACCTGCACCCACACCACCTAGTACGAGGAAAACACCCATACGGCTTGCCGTCACACGCACTTCAACCTACCTTTAGGCAGCACGAGAGGCGCCGGCGGAGAGCGGCCAGGAGGGGAGCGCTCGAGCTCTTCAGATGGTAGCGCCGCCAACCGCCAGCTTACCAGGATATACCAGCGGCGATGTTTATCAGAACCAGCGCGGCAAAGACTATAGCCACTCCAGCAACGCCAGAGCCGGACTGCACAATGGCTACCAGCGGAATTCCAAAGATCAGCGAGCAGATGGCGATGGGAATACGCTGCTCAGGCGTGAGCGCGGAAGAATGAGGCTTGGGAGCCTTGGCTATCTCCTCACGCACCTGTTCGGTCAACCGGGTAGTAAGTCGCTCAATGAACTGCTCGTCGTACTCGGGAGCCAGCTCGCGTCGGGCGGCCAGCGTGGCCTGTAGTTCATGCTTGAGATCAGGGTCAGTAGGCTGCAATGACATAGCAATCGCCTCCTCAAAGGTGAAGCCGGAGCTGTTAGTCGCACCCTAGAACTACGCGGCCAGTCGGGAAAAGTTACAGCGGCGTCGCCGGCAGAGGCGCCAAGTGGGATCCATTTAGCCGGCAAGTATAGAGATCGCGCCAAGCTGTTGCAACAGACCAAAGGTGTCCATTTGACCCCAATGTTCCACAATTTTGCCCCCGGCAAGACGGACGATATCGACTGCCGAGAACGTCACCTGCCTACCGGTTGGGGTCACCCCCATGAACGGACCCTCCTGAGTGCCGCGAATGGTGACGCGAAACGCCACCTTGTCCCCTTCGGCGACCAGGTCCTCAATCGTGAGATGCAGATCAGGTAGGGCCTGGTGGAATGAGGCAATACGCTGTTTCGCGCCTTCGCGGTCAAGTGGTAAAGGTTGCCCACTGAGGTATCTGGCATAGTTGGAATCCATCAGCTCGTCGAAGATACCGAGGTTGCGCTGGTTCCATGCTTCCTCCAGGTAGAGGCGGACAATAGCCTTGTTGTCTTCGGTTGACATAGCGATTCTCCCTAGCAATAGCTTCGCTTACTGGCAGTCACTTTTTGTCGCCAGAGAGCGTCTACAGGGTGAGTCTTCCGGTGTGGAATAGCATACCATAGCGAACTGTCCTACTCGTCTAAGGGCGCGAACTCCAGCGGGTGGTCGGGTTATTGCCCACGGTAAACAACACGTTCATCGCACTGGACAGTTCCTGCCGTTCGTACATCTCGCGAGCGCCCGGACCCCGCCGACGACACGCTCGCGGCCATTGACCGCACGCTAGCGGATCTGCGCCGGCGCATCAAAAACAAGCGGGCGTATGCCGAAGATGTGGATGACGCGCGCGCACGCGCCGAGGTGGCTGCCGAGGTGAAGCTCTTGCGCCAACAGGAGGAAAAGCTGGAGGCAGAGCGCGTCGCCACCCTGGCCCACTATGCCGACTGGCGCGAGCAGCAGGAGGGCTTCCAGCAGACGCTGGACTGGTGCGCGCGCGTGGGAGCCAACCTGGACAGCTTCACCTACGACGAGCGGCGTGCCTCGCTCACTGAGCGACACCTATCGGTACTGGCCTGGTATGGCGTTCGGGTATTCACCGATATTGCCGCGGACGATGCTCCACTGCCAGATCCAGAGCAGCTCCTGCTGGTACTCGCGTGCGAGGAATGGGCCGGGCGAACCGATCCCTATCGGCAGGTAGCTGCCCTTCTCCATGTCATTGCGACATCGCCGTAACGGAAGGCACCGACAACAGCGTTGCTTCGGCAATCGCGGGTTCGGCATACGCCAGCATATGGCCCTTTCCGCGCGGACAAGCCCCCCTCGAGTAGTCGCGAGATTGGAACTATTCAGCTCGCTGTCTTCGGTGAATAGAGCAGCGAGCCCGGCGTAGTTAGGGTCTCTCCTGTCTCCAGGAGCGTCTTGAGACCGGAAAGGACCTGCGGCCAGCCACCATAGATCTCCGCGCTGGAGCCTTCGCGCAACTGGTCATGAGTAAGGGTCAATCGGCAGGAGTCGCCGATCGGCTCGATCTCCCAGGTGACCCGGGAGGTGCCTTCGCGCTTGGCATCCTCGCTCCACTGGGCGTTGTAGGTTTGGATGAGCCGGCGCGGCGGATCCACCTCCAGGTTCTCGCCCACCACCACTGCGGTTGATGCCATTGGGTGAATATTCTCATAGTGGGAGCCTGGAGTCCAACTCGAGGTAACGCCGACTCCGAACCAGTACTTTTCCCGCAGATCGCTGTTGGTGATCGCCTCCCAAAGACGCTCCGGGGTCGTCTTGATATATATCTCAAATACCTTCTCCATGCGCTTCTCCTCGTTCTGCTCGAGTCGTCTCTTGAGTCCAGTGAGCGTTGCGGCCCAGGGCTCGGCGAACTTACTCACCCAGCGGTCGTGGATAAGACGGATCGGGACGGCGTTCAAGAAGTGCAGCTTCTCGCGACCGCGCCGCCTGGTGATTACAACACCTGCCTCCTCGAGGACGCGCAGGTGTTTCATGACGCCAAAGCGCGTCATGGGCAACCGCCGCTCCAGCTCGGTGAGCGTCTGGCCGTCCTGCTTGAAAAGCATATCGAGTATCTGCCGTCGGGTCGGGTCGGCCAGAGCCTTGAAGACCGTATCCATCTCATCCGTCTTGTCCATACCCTAATCATACGTGACCAAATGGTCACGTGTCAACCTGTGACGCCCTCACCTTCCCGACATACCAGTGGAGTGAACGCCAGCTTCGTCTTCTTCCATATCCATTGGCTTCTCATAGGCCGGTCACGACGAAGAGTGGCAGGCACTGCGGAAAGTGCCTTGCCCTATCACCCGACCTTCGGTTACACTATCCCCGCACCATCCCGATATTTCAGGCCTGCGATTCGCTGTTCTCCCAAGTCGCGGGACTGCATCCGGGGACAGCGAGAGAGCAGAGGAAAGGGAAACTATGGCGGGGCTTGGTAGGCAATTGCGCTCTTGGCTTCATGTGGCCGACCATCCGTCATGGCACAACAAGCCCTACTACTCGGTCCCACTCGCCCATGCCCTCGCCGGTGCTTACCACCAACTCCACCATGCCAAGAACCAGCCAGACCCCTACTTCGCCGCATTCGTGGCGCTGGTACCCTTCCGCGACCGGCTGGTCTGCGCGGAGCAACGCATGAACCTGGAGTTTGGGCTAGCGCTGGCATTTACCGGAGACGATAGCCCACCGCAGGCCATCGCCTGCCTTTCCTCAGCCTGGGAGGTCGCGGAACGGCTGCAGGACTGGGGGGCGCAGGCAGAGCTTGGCTACCTGGCCGGGGCGCTCTGGAGCCAGCGAGGGCATCTCATCGACGCCTATGCCGTCTATCAGGATGCGCTCTCGTCACTGCACTGGTTGGCGCGCAACGATGTACCGGCCGATCCGGTCTTCGAGCTTGATGTGATCTTGCGCCTGGCATGGTGCGCCTGGGACCTGGGCTGGTTCCCAGTCTGCCTCCGGCATTTGGATGAAGCCTACACGCTCCGCGCTCTCTGGGCGCCGAACGCCGCCGAGGAGATAGCCAGCCTCACCTGGCTCGACGCTCAACTCGCTCGCGTCCGCGGCCAGCCGGCCCACGCTCTTCATCAGGCTGCTGCCGCGGCTGATCTTCTCCTCACCCATGGCCGTCCCGTGAACCGCGGGCGCGCCCACACCATTCTCGCCGAGTCCGCCTTAGACCTCCTCGAACTTACTCAAGCTCCGGCCATGTGGCGGAATCCGGGGATGCTGCCCACGGGAGGACCACTTGCGGCCTCAGCTTCTCCCGTCGCCTTGCTCACTCAGGCCCGCGAAGCGGCTCAGATTGCCCTCGAGGTGGCACAGGAAGTGAGCGATCCTATCGGGGCCACGATGGCCCAATTGGCCTCTCGCCGCGCCATCCGCCTCTCGCACCGGCAAAGTGGCACACAGAGCGGTGTGGCTGCCGCCGAGCGGCTCGTGGTGACGGCTCGGCGACTGGACGATCCCGCGCTGCTGGGCCGTACCGAGATAGCCCTCGCCGATGAACTGCTGGTCGCTGGACGCCCCGATGCGGCGCGTGCCACCTATCACAAGGCCATGCGCCAGTTGGAAGAGCACCACCTGGGCGGCCTCGCCCTGTGGCCGCGCCGGGCCCTCCGCCAATTGGCCGACGAGAGTAGCTAAGACGCGCGAGTGGAACATTGACGAGCACGGTTAGCCATGGAGGAGCTGCTCGGCAATTTCCTGCAACCGGCTCGCCGAGATGCCCTGCTCCTGTTCGTGGGCCAGAGGATGCTCATCATCGCGAACGACGATCGTGGGACGCTCGCCCACCGGCATTGTGTGAACCGACGTGCGCAGATTTAGGGTGGATGGGTAGACCGGTAGCTGGGTGCTCAACCACCCAAAATAGGGCGGCTCCGATTCTCGTCCTGGCGTCTCCCACAGCGCCAGCGTCCGCTCATAGTTCTGCTGGCTGAGGGAGACCCATACCAGCCAGACAAACGGATCTTTTGAGCCGTGCATGGGAATACAGATGCGCCCGAGAACGAAGAAATACTGCTGGTCGATGACACAGAGATCGGTGTCGAGCTTGACGCGCGCGTCGCGCTCCGCATCTGGAATCGAAGCGTACAAATCCGGAGCCTCGGCTCCAAAGCAAAGGGGCAGGTCGTCGTGCGTCTCACCACACTTTGAGCATGTCCACATCAGTTTCACCTCCTCGGGCCGCCTCTAACGAACCTCCCCCGGGGTCCGGGTAGCTCACCAGTAGGTGCGCCATCATCCTCTAGCCTAAGAACGCTCCCAAGACAAAGCGAGTTAACCTATGGACTGTACCATGACAGGATCTATAGGTTGATTTCGAGCGAGCACCCTCAAAAGCCGCTCCCAGGGGTGCACTGCTCCGATTGCCTATCCATTCGCTGGGTGACTGTTCCCAGAATGGGCAGGTTCAGCCACTAACTCCTGTCCCGCCCCAGCATCACCACTGTGCAGTTGCACACTACGCACGGGTGACGCGATGTGAATCTGCTCCTCGCGATAACGTGCGATCAAACGCTTGATGAACTCATGCGTGATGAGGTACTGGTCCGCGTATTCCTTGCCGCGCAGAATCACCGTGAAGTTGATGCTTGATTCCCCGACCTCGTTGTAGCGGATGAAGGGATCAGAGTCCAGCACTCCACCCGCCACAGAGCCAAGGACTTCTTTGGCGACCTCGACTGTGACGCGCTCGACCTTGACAAGGTCGCTGTCGTGCCTGACGCCGACATTGACAAGGATAGCCATGCTGGTATCAGGAGAATAGTAATTTACCAGAATAGTTGAGGTCATCTTGGAATTTGGGATGATGACCAGGTTGTTGGAGAGTTGACGAATCGTCGTGGTTCGCCATCCAATGTCGGTCACGTAGCCTTCTTCGCCGGTACTCAGCTTGATGTACTCTCCTGGTCGAATTTGCCGCGCGACGATAATCTGAATTCCTGAGATGAAGTCGGTAAGCGTTGACTGCAGAGCCAGCGAGACGGCCAGACCAGCAACACCCAAAGCCGCCAACGCTGGGGCAAGATTATAGTTAAACACCTGCTGAAGGATGATGATTGCGCCTATGACATAAATGGTCGCACGCACCAGCGTATCCACGATCGAGACAGCGGGATGTCTCTCTGCCCGGTGAGAAAAGAGAAGCAAGCTACTTACCATGTCGGTGGCCAGCATGATCAGCACGATCAGGAATCCTACCAGTAGAATTTTGTGTATGAGGTCAAGCTGGGTGCCTGTGAGCTGCCAGGGTAGATAGTTGAGCGCCACGGCGATTCCAAGCAGCAGGCTTGATATCGTAATCTTATTCCGTAGCGCCCGCACGATGGCTGTGTCTCCACGCCAGCCGGTCTTCCGTGCCAGCGCACCCAGCCGGCGCCGCAGAATGAACTCCGCGATCCGTCCGCCAATGGTGATTCCAGCGACGATGGCAGCCGGCAGAACATACTTCCACACATCACCGGTGCCATTTAGCATCGACAGCAGAGCACCGAGTTGGCCTGCAATTCCTCCCACAGTTTTCCTCTTTCGTAGCTGATCGCTGTGCATTGGTTCATAAGTCTGCGATCCACCGCTTCACTTTTGGAGGTAGAGTTGATTCGACCAATATCTTTCCCGTGGTCTGGTGTTCCGTGACTTCTACGTTGTGTGCTTTGTACCCGGAACATGAGCCTGCGTCCCGAGCCATGCACCTCTCCACAGACCGTATGCGCATGGGCTCTAGTAATCAGCCAAAAGCGCAAGGCTTCACCGCCATAGAGCACTTCGCCCAGCAGTTATCGTAACACACCTACCGTGCATGCCAAAACGGCGCTAGTCAGGGAAGTGCTGCGCTCTGTGCTCGGCCAATAGTCATAGCTTGCCGCCGCAGAACACCTGGGCATCCACATACTTTGTAGGGCTTACAATTTCATATTTCAATCTGTGGACATGTCTTGCCATAGGTCCACAAATCTCCCTCATCCTTGACAGGCATCTCACTATCTCGTATATTTGTTCTAGCAACCAGGTAACGAGTGCTGCGCTCTTGGAGAGGCAGACACCGGAGGGCAACCATGCACGTGCAGCGGGCCTACAAAACCGAACTCTCCCTCAATGACGGGCAGGTCACGGCCTGCAGGCGGCATGCCGGCGCCGCTCGGTGGGCTTACAACTGGGGCTTACAGGTCAAGCAAGAACGTTATAAGGCTAGCAGGAAAAGCCCCACTGCCTACGATCTGCACCGCGAACTCAATGCCCTCAAGAAGACCGAGATTCCCTGGATGTATGAGGTGTCCAAGTGTGCCCCGCAGGAAGCGCTGCGCAACCTGGATGCGGCCTTGACCAATTTCTTCCGGCGGTGTGCCCTCAAGAAGCAGGGGAAGTGGAAAGGCAAGCTCGGCTACCCGCGCTTCAAGACCAAAAAGAAAGGACTGGGCAGCTTTCGGCTCACCGGCTCCATCGTGGTCTGTCCAGACGCCATCGTGTTGCCTCGGCTGGGCCGGCTGCGACTCAAGGAGCGCGGCTATCTGCCGACCTGTGGGGTGCAGATCCTCTCGGCCACGGTGAGCGAGCAGGCCGGACACTGGTATGTGAGCCTGCAGGTGGAGCAGGAGCAGGCGGTCCCCCAGAACTCCGGCCCAGTGGTCGGCATTGATCTGGGGGTGAAGCACCTGGCCACCCTCTCCGATGGAGAGGTCATCGCCAATCCGCGTCACCTCAAACGGCGTCTGAAGAAGCTCAAGCGCCTCCAGCGAATGGTGAGTCGGCGGAAGAAGGGTGGCAAGAACCGCAAGAAGGCCGTCCGGAAGCTGGCCAAACAGCATCGTCAGATACGGAACCAGCGACAGAATACGCTGCATCAGGTCACGACCAAGCTGGCGAAAACCAAGTCGGTGCTGGTCATCGAAGATCTGAATGTGCGTGGTATGCTGCAGAACCATCGTCTGGCGCAAGCCATTGGCGATGTGGGCTTCTATGAATTCAAGCGGCAACTGCTCTACAAAGCGGCCTGGTACGGAGCAAGAGTGTTTTTCGCGGATCGGTGGGAGCCCTCCAGCAAGCGGTGTAGTGGGTGTGGCTGGGTAGACGACGACCTGACCCTCTCAGATCGGATCTTTCATTGTGAGCAGTGCGGGCTGGTGCTGGATCGGGATCTGAATGCTGCCATCAATTTAGCCCAACTGGCCGGGAGTTCGCCGGACAGTTTAAACGCCTGTGGAGCTGCCAGCTCTGGCGCGAAGCACACGCCTCGCGTGAAACTGACGGCGAAGAAGCAGGAACCCAACGCCGAGCATGGTGCGTCCATACTTGGGTAAGTTTGGGAGAACGGATCAGTACCGTATCCTCTGTCGTTTGAAAAAGCCGGAGTGGCAAGATTTCGTCGGAACGGATGGAGAGCTTTCAACCTCAGTGGAGAAATATGACAGCAGGTGTCAAGAAATGGGGCATATACTTTCTTTAAGGCTCTGGGACGTTGGTCGTGTCAACGTGTACCGGTCATCTTCATTCTCACAGAGTGGGACCGGAGGAGACCTTCGGCTCTCGGTGCAGTGGCAACAAAGAGAGGCGTCATGAAATTTCTTCTCACCTCTGCTGGCATCAGCAACACCAGTATTCGCACCGCGCTGGTAGATCTGCTGGGCAAACCGATTGCCCAGTCCACTTCGCTGTGTATCCCCACAGCAGCGTACGCCACAACCGACGGTCCGGCCGAAGCCTGGCGGCAGATCCGCCCTTGGGCCGAATTGGGCTGGAAAGCGTTCGGGGTGCTGGAACTCACCGCCCTGCCCACGATCCGGCAGGAGCAGTGGCTGCCGCTGCTGCAAGCCGCTGACGCGCTGCTGGTTGGGGGAGGCGAGTCTTTGTATCTGTGCTATTGGATCTGGCAGTCGGGACTGGCAGAAACCTTGCCCTCCCTGCTGCATGACAAGGTCTACGTCGGGGCGAGCGCCGGGAGTATGCTGGTCACCCAGACCTTCGGAGAGACATACGATGGCATAGAGCCGCCCACCGGCAGCGACAAGGCGCTAGGACTCGTCGATTTTGCGTTGCACCCGCACCTGGATGCCGACTATGCGCCGACGGCCTCCCTGGCCCACCTCGAACAATGGGCCGCCGGGGTGGATGTGCCGGCGTATGCCATTGATGATCAGACCGCCCTCAAGGTGGTCGATGGCGTTGTCGAAGTCGTCTCCGAGGGCAAGTGGAAAAGGTTTAAACCCTAATGCTTTGGATTGCTCAGGCGTAGATCGAACAGATTCCACTTATCAGCGTGGACACCGTCTTCGATGCCTACGCCGTTCGGCGGTTGTGGTGAGGCAGACGAGCTCAGTGACTAACGGTTTAGGAAACCGCGCCGCCGGGTTCGCCACAGTTCGGCGGTGTTCGCCAACCCGCATCAATCCTGGGTTTGCATGCGCCAACGTTTGCGCCAGTGCGCCTCTATTTGCCCCGGTCGGCATCAATTGACATCATATTGTATTGGGAGCACGGTTCTCTAGTGGATCGGCCTGTCCCGTCCGTTAGAGGCAATGAGACGAACGACGGGGAGTAGGCCGCTGCCCTTTGCATTTTACGCTGACCTGGCATAAGTTCACGTAGTACGTAAGTCGATTATGGCACAATGACCTACTGCTGCCACCTTCTTGCCAGTCGCTCCTATAATTCCCGCCGTGTGGCCCAATCTGTCGGAGTGCTTTCGGCGCCTACAACGGATCTGTCGAATCATAGTTCTTGCCGTCTAGGCTCGCGCAACGGTAATCAACGCGCCGAAAGCAGAGCAAGTGGTTGCAAAGATACTACCACGTGCTCACCGACCGAATGGACTGCGCAACCATACAAGGTAGCACTTCGTACATACACTGA
>JBKQTH010000127.1:0-7401 GCA_052143275.1 Ktedonobacterales bacterium
CCCGTAGATGTGATTGCCGTGACTCCTCCGGAAGATGAGCGGCTCGCGGATCCTGAACACTTTCACCAGTGCGCGAGAATCGCCGCAGCACTTAGACATCAGGCTCTGCCTAGGTTGCGCGATTCCTTTACCTGCGACCCGTCGACTCCTTCCGGTAGAGCAACCTACTACGCTGTGTTTGATCCGTCTGAGGGAGTTGCATTTACTGATTATCTGGCCCGCCGCCGGGGTCGCTCTCTATGCGAGGCACTGGTGTACGGTCTACAGCTTTGTGATGCGCTCGATATGGTAGGACGGCAGGCCCCTTTGTTACTTCCCCAGATCACTCTCGCGCCTGCTACGTTGAGAGTACGCGCTTGCGCCCGCATTGAACTCTTCGATCTGGGTGTGGCGCGCTGGCTGATACCGGCGCTCCGACCCAATGCCGCACCGGAAGAGAACGTCTACCTTGCACCTGAGGTTCGAGCCGGAAATGTCGTCGATTGCCGGTCAAATATCTACAGCATTGCGGCATTCCTCTGGCATATCCTGGTAGGCTCACCGCCGGCAGAGGACGGCAACCAGGAGCTGGATCAGTCGGCTACGCCGATTCCCACAGCTCTAGAAGTGGTTATCCGCCGGGCACTAGACCCGGATACTTCGCGTCGCTACGAATCCATGGACGCTTTCGGCCGGGCACTTGGTCAAGCGGCATTGCAGGCGCTGCCCAGGGCAATGACCATCACCCACACGCCCGCATCCCGAAGCCGAATGATACACTAGTCATAGGCAAAGCCTCACTACACGCGGGAAACTTCCGCCGGTTCTTGCCACTCCTTAGGAGAGCTGCGTTCTATGATTGTTCTGGAAGATTTCATTGCCGCGACTGGGGCGGAAGTGATATCCGGCGGTAGCCGTACCCACTTGGAAGGCTTTGCCCATGATTCACGGGCCATTGCACCGGGAGAATGCTTTGTCGCGGTGACCGGTATGCACGGAAATGGGCATGACTTCGCCACCGATGCCATCGAGAGAGGTGCTGGTGCGGTGGTGGTGGAGAGAGCCTGGCTGGAACGCCATCCGGCCGCCGCCACCCAGCTGATAGACCGCGCCCGCCGGTCAGGAGTTACGCTTCTAGCTGCACATGATTCCCGGGCGGCTCTCTGCCGCTATGCCAACTTTATCCTGAACATGTGGAAGCCCACGGTGATTGCGGTTACCGGAAGCACCGGCAAGACGACCACCAAAGAAGCCATCGCCAATGTTCTTGCTCTGCACGCACCAACGTTCCGCTCCTGGCGCAACTACAATGACCGGCTTGGTCTACCCCTGTCGCTGGGGCGTCTGGAGCCGGCCCACCGCTTCGCCGTGCTCGAGCTTGGGGCCGACCACCCTGGCGAAATCGCCGATCTCTGTGCCCTTGTTCAGCCGGAGGTTGGCGTCGTCACCAACCTAAGTCCAGCCCATCTCCAGTATTTTGGCAGTGCGCAGGCGCTAGGTGAGGAGCTTGCGCAGCTGCCGGCACTGCTGCCGCTTGGTGGACTGGCGGTTCTCAACGCCGATGACCCGGCAACTCGAGCAATGGCGAAGAGGACCCAAGCAGGAGTACGCCTCTTCGGCCCGCTCGATGAGCGGGCATCTCCCCCCGACGATCACCTCACCCTACGTTACCGTCGGAGGCCGATCGGCACGCTTGCGCCGCCCGCTTTAGCGCTTGAAGATGAGACCGGCTCCAGACTCTTTGTATTTCCCCATCTGCATGCTGATCACTGGGCATACGCTATTCTCGCCGCGGTCACTGTAGGCGCGTACTTCGGCATCGCCCGCGAAGAGGCTCTTGCCGCATTGCTCGCGATGCAGCCACTGCCTGGTAGAATGCGCTGGCTGGATGGCGTAGATGGCATGGTACTCCTGGATGACTCTCATAATGCGACACCGGCCAGCACCGCCGCCGGCTTACTCGCCCTGGACGCGATTGGCAGAGCGCAACGTGCCGCACGTATTGCGGTAATGGGTGATATGCTCCGGCTAGGAGATAGAGAGGAAATCGAACACAGTGAGCTTGGAAGCATCGTAGCTGAGCGGGCGGACTATCTGGTAACCTACGGTGTCAGGGGAGAGACTATCGCGCGCTCCGCGCTGGCGGCGGGTTGTCCAACTGACCGGGTAAGTTGCACCCAGCTGGCAGCGGATACGGCGCGCGCCGTGCGGCAGTTCGCGGCTCGGGCGCAAGCCGAAGGCAAAGCGGCCATCGTCTACCTCAAAGGCTCGGAAGAAATGCGCATGGAGCAGGTGGCGGCACGACTCCTGGCTCATCCAGAACAGGCGGAACACGTGCTGGATCGCCAGACACAGGCCTGGCAACGAGTAGTAGTGATGCGGCCGGACCGTCCCACCTGGCTAGAGATAGATCTGAGTACCATAGCCCAAAACACCAGGTTGGTGAAAGAGTTGGTCGGCCGGAGAATTGCCGTACTGGTGAGTCTGAAAGCTGATGCTTATGGGCATGGCGCCTTGAGGGTGGCACGTACTGTGCTCCATAATGGAGCGTCATGGCTGGGAGTGGCGACGGTAAGCGAGGCTGAGCCATTGCGAGCGGCTGGCATCACTGCGCCAATCCTGGTCTTTGGCTACACGGCTCCCTGGCAGGCGCGCGAGGCAGTGCGATTTGACCTCTGTTCAACGATCTATTCGCTAGAAGTTGCTCAGGCACTCTCACGAGCGGCCTGCGACCTGGGACGAACGGCCCGCGTCCATCTCAAAGTGGATACCGGTTTGGCCCGGCTGGGGCTACGTTCCGAGGAGATTGATTCTTTAGTCGACTTTGTCGAAATGCTGCACACTCTACCTGGACTGGTTGTCGACGGGATTTTTACGCACTTTGCTACCGCTGATAGCACCGACCAAACCTACGCGCGCAGGCAACTTAGTCGCTTCCTCTGCGTGCTCGAGGCATTGGAGCGGCGGGGGTTGCGCCCGCCCATCGTACACGCCGCCAACAGCGCCGCGATGCTTACCCTTCCAGAGTCCCGCTTCGACATGGTAAGGCCCGGTGTAGCCATCTATGGATTACCTCCGGGAGACGAGACTCCGCTACCCGAGGAATTTAAGCCGGCGCTCTCATTCAAGACTCAGGTCGCGCAGGTAAAGTGGATTCCCAGCGGAGAGGGCATCAGCTATGGCGCAACCTATATCACGTCACGACCCACCAGAATTGCGGTATTGCCGGTGGGCTACGCCGATGGCTTCCGGCGCGCTCCAATGAACTGGGGTGAAGTACTGGTACGTGGGCGGCGGGCACCGATTCTAGGTAGAGTCACAATGGACCAGTGTATGATTGATATCACTTGCATTGCCGACGTGAGCCTAGGTGATGAGGTAGTGCTGATTGGACGCCAGGGGAACGACGAGCTGACTGCGGCGGCGGTCGCCGACCGCCTCGGCACCAATGCCTATGAGGTTGTAGCTGAGCTGTTGGCGCGGGTTCCCAGGATCAGCTAGCCAGCGGGCAAGATTCTTGGCAAGCTTGCTGGCGTGACCTGCAGAAGCTTGCCACCGTATACTATATAGCGATATATCGCTATAAATGGGGTAGCTTTGGGTCACCACAGCCTAAAGTCAAGGCAAAAGTGGAGCATTTCCATGGATGAGTCGGAAGAAGCATCCGGCAAATCACTATGGTGGTCGCCAATCATGGCAAGGTTGCAGCAGTTGAACTGGCCACAGAGGTATCAGATATATCGCCTGGCAAAGACAAGCCTGGCGGCCCTTCGGGTCGTCAGCTGGCAGGAGCGGATACGCGACTGGTGGACGGATTGGATGGCTACCATGGAGCGAGTACGTACGAACAACAAGCTCGCTTACTATATCATACCTTCACCTCTGATACACAAGCAGCGAGGCACTATCTCGAGGCATGAAGTTGCCCCACGACTCCGCATCATCTGCAATCCTGCCTCTGGCACCGGACACAGTTCGTTTGCCATCCGTGAACTGGAAGAAACAGCGGCCTGGCTTGGTGAGCATAAGCTTCCGGCGGAAGTGTGCGAAACCAAGGGCCCCGGCCACGCTTCCCAACTGGCGCGCGAAGCGGTGCAGAAAGGAATGGACATGGTGGTAGCCGCCGGTGGTGACGGCACCATAAGTGAGGTCATGCAGGCACTGGTGGGTCAAAGTACCGCCCTTGGCGTACTGCCGATGGGAACCGTCAATGTCTGGGCGCGGGAAACCGGGATACCGCTTCGCCTCGATCAGGCCCGAGAAGTCCTGCGCTATGGTGTGCGCCGGCGCATCGATGTGGGACGTGCTAACGATCGCTACTTTCTGCTTATGGCCGGTGTCGGCTTTGATGCCGAGGTTGCGCGCCGAGTTCAGGATGGCGCGCCAACCCAGATGGGACTGAAAATGGTAGATTACTTCGCCACCACCGGGTGGCTCGCGGTGACCCACCGTCCGGCACGAGTAACGATTCGCTTCGACCGAGGTAAACGTCGCACCTTCAATGCTCTCATGATTATCATCGGCAATACCAGGCTCTATGGAGGCGTGATGACTTTTGCCAAGCACGCGGTAGCTGACGATGGGGTCTTTGACGTGGTGACCATGGAGGGAGGTAGCCTGGGCTATCGCCTCAGCGTATTGGTGCGGGCATTCTTCCGCCGGGCAAAACTTGGCCCCAAAGCTCGAACCGTACAGTGCCACACCGTGCATATCGAATCTACTCCGCCGCTTCCAGTCCAGGTAGACGGCGATGTCATCGGCCGGTTGCCCATGACTTTTAGCATCGTTCCCAGCTCGCTCTCGGTAATTGTGCCGGCAAATACCCCTGGAGACATCTTCCACCGCCCACCGCTGGTGAAGTAGCTCGGTCGCGGCCCCGATCACCGGTTGCCTGGACTGGAGCTATCGTGCCATCTCGACATAATTAATACTCCTACATAGTGGTCCAAGGCTGGCGTGAACCGCTGGAAGCAGGGTATACTCAAGTTGTATCGAGACTGCACTGGGCGGGACCGCACCGCCGCGAAGAAAATTATCTTCCGAATTATCTTCTATTGTCTTTTGAAAGCCAAGTGTCTTTGGCCCTAGTGAACAGAAGTGGGAGTGGCATATATGGCACAGACACAGGACCAGAAACCGGCTGGTGCAGCTACGCCGAACGGCGGCGAGCCCAAGTCTTTCTTGAGCCGCTTTACGCGACCCTGGACGGATAAAGCCGATTCCAGCAAAGGCAGCTCGCAAAGCGCACAGCCGGCCCGGTCGCAGTCACGACTTGGCAAGTTGATGTTTGGCTGGTTAATCTTGTTGCTGGTGGTCGAGTTTGCCACTACCGGCCTGCAATTCCTCAATGTCAAATTTAACCTCGGCTTAACGGTTCCCTGGTTTCACACCAGTGCACTCCTTATCGGCGGCATAAATTCGTTCTACGCCATCAACCTCCTGATTATCGTAGGGGCTTACTACGTGCTGGTACGGTTCAATATGATACCGCGGGACTTGTTCAGTAGCTCCCGCGCCACATCCGCACGTTCCCAGGTCGCGGCCCCGAGCCAGCCGGGCAAACCCTCACCTGATGGTATGGGCAAGGTTCGCCGAACCCGAGCTGCGCGGCGCCACTCCACTACCGCGGTTACCGCCGCCAACCCTCACTCCACTACACGCCGTAGCACCACCAAGACGCGCACCGCCACGCCGCGAACCTCACCGCCGGCTCCTACTGGCCACGATGAGGAGTATTACCAGGTGAAAGAGGCTCAGCGGCAATTGCGGCGGCGCGAGGCCAAGCACTGAGCAAGCGGCAAGAAGAGACGAAGAGGAGAGAAGAGGCGGCAACATGCTGGAAGACCTGCATATCGGCATACCGGTGATCGGCAGCGACGGGCACCATATTGGTACACTGGAGCGAATTGTGGTCGAGCGGGAGGAGCAGCGAGTAACTCACATCGTTGTCGACCCGGGACTTCGCGAATCAGGTAACCTGCTTGCCCCTGGCGGCTGGGAAAAGCCGCGTGCCCGTGTGATTCCGATCTCGGCGATAACACAGGTAGGGACTGCATCAATTCAACTGTCTCTAGATCAGCAGGCTTTCGCCGAGGAGCCTCTCTTTGAGCACGAGTATTATGCCAACGCTGATCCACAGACCGGAGAGCTGCAGGCGCCGGGCGAAAGGCCGCGGTTTCGCGTGGGTGAACTGATCCATTACATTGCTACCGCCGCTGGTATTGGCGCAGCACCGTACGAGCCCACTACCGAGATAGGTTTTCGGGAGAGTGGTGGCTCGGCGGAGATCGCGGCTGGAACGCCGGTCTGGCGACGGGAGCCGCATGAGGAGATAGGCGTTGTCGAGCGAGTGCTGATAAATGCGGCAACTGGGCGGATAAGCGCTTTGGTCCTGCACCGCAAAGGATGGGGCGGAAAAATGGTGCAGTTGCCGTTCGAGGCGGTCTCCGACGTCGAGGACGGCATCGTGCATGTGGCGCTTAGCGAGGATGAGCTGGCTCGGTTACGACCCTACCAGCCTGAAGGCCGGACTGAGTAACGCCGGCATGACAGATACGGCGAAGTCCACCGCGAGAGATGGAAGACATGGACACGGTCTCTTGCGCGCCGGACTCATCGGCCACCCCATCCACCACTCCTGGTCACCGGTGATGCAGGCGGCGGCTTTCGAAGCTGTAGGTATCGCCGCCGGCTACGAACTCTGGGACACCGAGCCGGGACAGCTTGCCGGGCGAATAGCTACCCTTCGCCAGCCGGAGATGCTGGGCGCCAACGTCACGATCCCCTACAAAACTGAAGTGCTTCCCTACCTGGATGCCGGCACACAGGAAGTCGAGCATTCGCTCGGCGCAGTCAACACCATTGTCTGCCAAAAGACGGCTGCCGGCGCACGGCTGGTTGGATATAACACCGACGTCTTGGCGCTTCAACGAGTACTGGGTGAGGAGCATGCCTGGTCCAGCGGAGACCACCTGCTGGTGGTGGGCGCCGGAGGTGCGGCACGCGCCACTCTCGCGGTTGCTCTGCAGGAAGGCGTAGAGCCCTGGATCGCGGTCCGCAGGCCCGAAGCTGGCCACAGGCTGCTGGCGGCGTTCGTAGAACAGCGCGCGTTCATAGAACGGTGGGTACCGGTAGAGGGCCGCTCAGACTGGCGTTCCTGGGTCATAGAACATGTCGTTGATCTTGCAGATGCCGGCTCACTGGCAGCGGTCTTACGCCATACCCATGTTCTGGTGCAGTCTACTCCGATTGGCACCGGCAATCCAGGTGCCTCGCCAGTTCCACTGCCGTTAGTCAAACAACTTCCGACCGATGCGTTCGTATTCGATATGGTGTACAACCCACCGGTGACGGCACTGGTTAGCGAGGCGCTGGCACATGGCTTGCGAGCCTACGGCGGGCTAACTATGCTGCTGTACCAGG
>JBKQTH010000128.1:0-19242 GCA_052143275.1 Ktedonobacterales bacterium
CAACAATTTGGGAATCTGCAGAGCAAAGTAGGTTTTTCCGGCTGCCACATCAACCAGCCCAAAGATCGTCTCGGGTGCGCCCGTAGTGGTGTGGAAGAGTGCCTCCATTGCCGCCAGCTTCACCGGTTGATTCTTGGCCACCATAACGGCGGCGGAATCTCCGGCGAAGACCTGCAATGGCGCGGTGATGGTGGCCAGCAGCACTCCCAGAAACAACCCACGCCGGTAATAGGTGCTACGCCGTCCTTGGAGTAGCGCGACGGCATAGACTGCGGCAACGGCGAAGCCGGTAACCTGAAAAGCGGCAATCAGCATATGGAGCGGCTCGGCAGGAGTAGCCGGGTTGAACATGGCGGCCAAGGGATTGATATCGGTGACCTTGCCGTTTACCAACTTAAAGCCGGTAGGTGCATTCATCCAAGCATTGGCGGAGACCACCATCCAAGTGCCAAAGGCTCCAGAGATAATCAGCGGCACCGTAGCGAGCCAGTGAACCATCGGGCTCAAACGATCCCAGCCGTACAGATAGATTCCCAGGAAAATCGCTTCGAAGAAAAAAGCAAAGCCTTCGAGGGCGAACATCAACCCGATTACTCCGCTGGCGACCGCCATGAAGCGTGGCCAGAGCAGTCCCAGCTCAAAGGAAATGGTAGTTCCCGAGACTGCGCCAATGACAAAGAGAATACCCACCGCCTTGCTCCAGCGACGCGCCAGGCTGTACCAGATAGGATCTCGCCTCCACAATCCTAGGCCTTCGGCGGCACACAGCAAGATCGGCATACCTACCCCAAGTGCCGCAAAGATGATGTGGAATGCCAGTGACACGGCGAATGACGCGCGTGCCGCACCGAGACTATCCACCAGAACACACTCCTCTCAATCCCCTTGTGCTCCTTGCTATCCTGGGGCATCATCCAGATCATACGGTATCAATTCCACTCTACCCCATAATTAATTCGCGAGGTTCAGGCCTGGGTGTGGTGCGGAAGGCGGCCCGTGGGCAACAGGCTCGCAAAGCGAGTCGTGCTTCTGGGTAGGGAGGCTGAGTAGACGGTGCTTCGGTGCTTCGGTGCTTCGGTGCTTCGGTGCTTCGGTGCTTCGGTGCTTCGGTGCTTCGGTGCTTCGGTGCTGAGTGGTATATAGGATATATTGAAGTATATTTGTGAGGAATAAGCGTTGACCTTCTGGAGGTTGTTGGCAGGATGTTCTCTCGTTATGCCTTCATGCCCTATTCTTGGCGCTATACGGTGTTTATCATGCTCGTGCTAGCGGCATTAGTAATAGTCTCTATCATTCGTGGTGATCCAACCGGCTACATCGTTGGCAGTGTGCTCCTGGTCTTCACTACTCCTTTAGTACTGGTAGTACTCTTCAATCGTCGCGCAGCACAGATCATGGAGAGATTGCATATGGACCACTCTGAGCGTTACGCTCTCATCGCCGAGTATAAAGAAGGGTATAAGGCAGTCTCTGAAGCGGTAGCGCAGCTTACCGAAGAGCAACTGGACCGACGGCCGGTCGAGGGAGGGTGGACGCCGCGTGAGATTGTGCATCATCTCGCCGACAGCGAGACGATCGCGACGACTCGCCTTCACCGTCTACTAGCTGAGGACCAGCCTCTCATTGAAGGCTATGATGAAGGGCTCTTTGCCCGCAAGCTACACTACGACCGGCCAATCGCTGCCTCATTGGAATTACTACGTGCGGTTCAGACCTCCAACGGTGAGTTGCTCGATTGGATGACGGAGGAGGAATGGGCACGTGAAGGGATTCACAGCGAGCGGGGCCGTTACACTGCGGAAGACTGGCTCCGCACCTATGCCGCACACGCTCGCGAGCATGCGGCGCAGATTCGGGGCTCACAGTAAGTTAGGTCAGGATAGTAGGCCGAAGACCTATTCAGGCCACTTCAATTGACAGGCTGGTCGTGTCAGCCCTATACTGGGCCACGTCTATCATTCCCCCGCAGACTCTACCAGGTTTTGAAAGGCAGAACCAAAGATGAGGGATGGCACCACGCGGCGTTCACGGGATCCGCAACGGGGTAGTGGTGATGTACCCGGCTCAAAAGCCAACCCCTACGCGCCCGGTCTATCAAGCCGGGTGCCAATTCCTCGCCAGGCGGATTCCGGACAGGGCGCGGATCCGTACCGCCAGTACGACCCTCGAGATCCAGGCATGAGTACCCGACCCGGTACTCGCATGCCGACGTTAGGATCCGCTACACTCTATGGGGCCTCCGCAGCAAGACAGAGTGAAGTGTGGACTTCGGCTCGCCTGGAGGCCGCTGTGGCCCACAAGCACCGCATTGGTATCACCGTATTCCATGACGGCAATCCCGGCCATCTCTGGCGAGGCGAACTAGCGTCGCGGTTTGGTGAAGTTTTGGTGGATGTTGGAGTGTTGATATGGTTGGCGGCGCTGCTCCAGTCGGCGGTGGCAGTGGCTTTGGCTGTGGTTGCGCTTGGCTTGCCGTTCTTACTGGTGGGACCATTTGGAGCCGGGCTCGAGAATGCCAGCCATCCTGGAGCCGCCCTTAAGTGGCTCAATAACCTGCGCATTGTCCTGGTGCTTGGTCTCGTTCTCCTCTTCTTCCATATTATTGTACCGGCCGTTTACGGGCTTCTCTTCTTACTCTCTCTCTGCGGGCGGCTTCACGACGCGGCACGTATCGGCGCGATACGATCCTGTCTCGCTCCGGGAGAGCCGGAGCATGTAGCCAACGATATCTTTATCGGCGGAGCGGTGGCCTCAGTACTCGGCCCAATTCTGGCTACTCTCATCTATGTACTGGTAGGCGAGCGAGTAATCGCGGTCGATATCTTAGCGGCAGCAGCTTTCCTGGTCAGCGGCAACTCTGAGGGTCTCTTGGATGCCTTACCACCGGAGCGCCGGGCATTCTTGCTGGCGACACCGGAGGCGCTTTATCCCGATGGGGAGGTTCCGGCTCTGGCTCATACGCCGGACGAAGCTGACCTTTTGGAAGATGAAGAGTGGCGCGAAGAATCGCTACCGGCTTGGTATCAACAGGGGCCAACTTCGGCTGGCCAGGCACTCGGAGAGCTGCGTGCCGGACTGGGGCTGGCAGGCGCTAAACCGGGCGCTCGCCTGGCCCTATGTAGTGTGAGTGGGCTAGCACTGGCTGGCGGAGCCTTCTCTACTCTTGCAGTATTCTATATTACAAGCGAACTGGGTTTACCTCCCTTCTACCTCGGCCCGTTTTTAGCGGCGGAAGCAGCTGGTTTGGTCCTTGGTTCGCTGGCAGTCGCCTCTGCCGATGGTTCAGGGTGGCGCTCACGGCTCTGGTTTGGCCTGGTCGGCACCGGCCTGCTCTTTATTGCTCTATCGGTCTTACCGCTACTCTTGCTTGACCTGGTGCTTGCCTTGCTGATTGGCTTCATGACCGCCATGGCGGTCGCTGGCGCAAGACGAGCGCTGTACTTTGGCTTCGATCCAGTTGAGCAGAGAGCGGTTTCCGCTGCTGAGAATTGGGTGGCGGCGCTGGGAGCGGTAATCGGCGCAATTATGGTTGGGCTCTTCGTTGGCGGCACCGAGCCGCTAGCTGGTATGCCCAAACTCTTGGGGTCGGTGCCAGGGTGGTCGGCGAGTGAGATGCTCATACTTCTGGGCCTTGGACTGGTCGTTGCGGCCTTTTTGGTTCTGGTGCTGGGAAGAGGAGAGACGCGGGGTGGTCGTGCATTTACGGCTGAGTCATCCCTAAGCCAAGGACGTGGATCCGGAGAGCTGGGCATAGCTCTGGACGATCTCGATAGTAGCTATTACCCGGCCAGTGGCGGCGATGACGGTGGTTGGGACGCGGCTCTGGCGGAGGAAGATGAATGGGCCGGCTTTGATGATCAGGATGGTCAAGATGACCAATTACCTCCCAGCTCTCGACGCCAGTCCAGAAACGCCAGGCCTCCGCGCTGGTGAGGATGTAAACGAGTGGAGTAGAGTATCTCCGCCATACCCACCTGTTGGGGCGAGCAGCCCATGTGCGATGCGCTGAACTCCATGGCGCCGTTGTTCTCTGAAGAACTGACGCCTAACGGAATAAGTCCGAAGACTCCGGCATGATAAGATCAGCGGCTTTACCCTCGCCAGGAGGGTAGTCATAACCACGGACTACCACAAACGGGCAGCGGTTGATCTTGCCGGAGACAAGTTCGGCGGCGCTGGCGATCTCATCAGCGATTGCCAGTACGCTGGCACTCATGATGCGTCCAAAATCGTCAGGCTGGCCTCGGTAGTCCGCTACTGCCGCCATGCCGGCTACACCTATGGCCACATTCGTGATGCCGTTGCGCCACGGGCGGCCAAACGAGTCGGTAATGATCACTGCCAGATCAAAACCTAGTTGTTGCTGTAACTGCTTCCGGAGCCGGTACGCCGAGGCGTCTGGATTCTCGGGCAACAGCGAGACAATCTCTCCACCGCTGACATTCGAGGCATCAACTGCGGCATTTGCACAGGTGAGTCCCTGGCGAGTGCGCGAGATAATGAGTCCACGCTCCATTCGCAGCAGCCGCTCGCTCTCCCGGAGCACGACTTCGATGTACCGAGGATCTTTGTTCCAGGCTTCGCCAAAACGGCGAGCCACTGTGGAAGGCTCAATAGTGCGGAGATCTACTAGAGCGTTCTCCGACTTGGAGACCACCTTGTGAGTCACTACCAGAACGTCGCCCGGTAGGAGAGTGACTCCACTGGCCTGAGTCGCAGTGAGAACGAGCTCGGCTAGGTCATCACCCGGCCGTACTTCCGGAACAGACTTTAGGCCTATGATCCGCACCTCAGCGCTTGACGGCATCTGAGACATTTCTGCCTGCCTCACTGTTGCCAATGTTGGTCTCCCATCGAATTACTACGGGCGCCTACCGGGGGCTGGTCATAGTCGCCGGGCATCCAGATGCCGAATTCATAGAGCATCGAGAGCTCGGCATAAGAGTCGACGTCGAAACCTAGTCCGGGTGCGGCAAACAGTACCGCACCAACCTGCTGCTCTCTGGCCAGCAGCTGGTGCCTCCCAAGACTTCCCGCGCCAAAGGCAAACGGCATATTTATCGATAAGTGAAGCAGCAATCCGTTGGTACCTTGCGACCGCTGATCTGGGGCCAGAACCACCGGATGCCGTCTTCCGCAATCGATGAAATCGGCCACCTCCTCGGGTGAGATGCAGGGCAGGTCACCCAGCAGTACCACAAGCGCTTCGGCGCCTAGATGGCGTGCCCAACTCCGTCCCAGCTCGAGCCCGGCGTTGAGTCCAGCCGCGCCCGTTTGCTGCAGAGGATGTACGTTCTGTTCTGCTGCCCAGGAGAGCACCCGAGGGTCAGGGCTCACCACTGCTATCTGTTCAACTCGGCCAGACTTGACTAGCGAAGACAGCACACGCCTCGCCATCCAGTAGACCAACTCACTCCGTTCGGTCTCGCTCAAATGATCGGCAAGACGTGATTTAGCCGAGGTCAGCAGATTGATTGGAACAACGGCAGCTGTCTTCACTATTCTTCCCCCCGAGTGGCATGGTCCGGTCGCCGGCGAAGTCGCCCAGCAAACTCCAGTACCTCACCGGCCAGCCGTACGCGGTCGCCCACGTTTGACATGATGGAATCGGTTATGAGCACATCTAAGCCTAGAGCCTCAATACGGGGTGCCAGGGAGGCATCCTGCTGGTCGATCACCATACCGTCTACGAGGTTGCGGTAGAGTTGGGCGACGGCCACACTGGACGACTCGTAACCGAGGCCGGCAAGCATTTTATCGGCGGGACCGCGTAGCGCATGCCCGGACACAATGGGACTAACAGCCACGACCGGTCCCGCAGCTGAACCAAGCAGCTGGCGCATCCCTGGTATGGCCAGAATTGGACCGATACTGACTATGGGATTTGACGGGCACAGTACGATCACCTCGGCCTCCCCGATTGCCAAGCGAGTCTCCTCACTGATGGTGGCGGCCTCAATGCCTGCGAAGCGTACCCCCACGACTTCATCGGCATGCTGGCGCCGTACGAAATAGTCCTGAAATGCCAAATCGCCGCTCGGGGTTTGGATAATCGTGGCTACAGGATCGTCACTCATCGGGAGAATACTGGCCGATACCTTTAGCGCAGACGTCATAGCGGCCAGTACCTTGGTCAAACGCCAACCCGAATGGAGTAGCCGGCTGCGCAGGATATGGGTCGCGAAGTCCTGGTCACCAAGTGAGAACCAGGTGTCTTCCCCGTAGCGCCGTAACGCTCTTAGGGTCTCAAAGGTATCACCCGAGATACCCCATCCGGTTTCGGCGTTCGCCAGCCCAGCCAGAGTATAGAGAATGGTATCGGCGTCAGGGCATATCCGTAAGTTGTAGCGGTCGAAGTCATCGGCGGTATTGGCAATGATGGTGAGCTCGCCCGGCGCAGCTCTCTCGTAGAGGCCGTGTGCCAGTTTCGCTCCGCCAACACCGCCGGCAAGTGCAACTATCATGCCTCGCCGTCTAGCCCATACTCAATCACGTTTTGAACCGGTAAGCGAAGCGTGATGCGGTGCTGCTTGCTAAAGACATCCCGCGCCATTTCCAGCCCGGCCTGCTGGCCATGATAGCGGATTGCCAGACGACGGATGTCCTCCTGTGCCACTGCCTGATCCTCGTTTAACTCTATTGCTCCGGTTACAGTCACATAACGATAACCGTCGTCCACACATACTGAGACACGGGATTCCCGGCGCAGATTTGCCGCTTTCACCCGTCCGGCAGCGGTATTCATGAAGATGTCGTCACCACGAAGCTCGTACCACATGACGGTCTGATGCGGAACTCCGTTTTCGCCGACCGTTGCCAGGACCGCGAAGCGCTTCTCATTCAGAAATGCCCGGGCGGCTTGACTCAGTTGCATGGCGTGTTCTACTCCTACTTTCGATTGGTTGGGTATTGACTAAGACTTCTACTACTTTCCAATGCATCCATCTATCTTTCGGCGGGTACCAGCTTGTCTACCTCCGGTACGACTTCGCTCGCCAGCAGATCGAATACCTCGAGCTCGGTTACATTCGGCAGGCCTAAAATTACCTGGTCAATGCCAAGCTCAGCAAGGTGCGCAAAGTAGTCGACCGCTGCCTTGGGCGTCATCGTGCCAGTGCTGCCATCCGCTGAGAGGCGCAGAATGCTCAATGCGGTCTTCTCGATCTCCCCATACGGCCGGCCAAGCCGCTCGCAATGCCCGCGCAGGACATCCAGCTTGTGGCGAAGCACATCATCTCCCATGGCAAATAGATTGCAGGCGTCAGCATATTGTGCCACCAGTCGCAGCGTCTTCTGCTCACCGGAGCCGCCGATCAGGATTGGCGGATGAGGTCGCGTCACTGATTGGGGTGAGTTGAGCGGCCGCTCGAGTTGGTAGTGGGTGCCGGCGTAGGGCTCCTCGTTGCCCGACCACATCCGGTGCGCGATCTGCAGGAGCTCTTCCAGACGTTCGAAGCGCTCACTGGTCGATGGAAACGGTACGCCCAATCCGCGGTGCTCCTGCTCGTTCCAGGCAGCACCAACTCCAAAATAGGCACGGCCATGCGAGAGCACATCAAGTGCGGTGGCAGTCTTTACCAGTAGCCCGGGATGTCGATAGGTGACACCGGTTACCAGGGTTCCCAGCTTTATATGGTTGGTCTGACCGGCGGCAAAAGCCAGAGCCGACCAGCCTTCCAACATCTCGTTCTCCGCCGGACCAATATTCGGTATCTGAAAGAAGTGATCCATCACCCAGAGGCTGTAGAAACCAGCTCGCTCGGCTCGCCGGGCAATCTGCCCAAACGTGTCGCCAAGCTGGCTCTGGCCATTGGGGTAGGTGAAATTACTGACCTGCAGTCCCATACGCATGTGCGAATGTCCTCCCGCAAAAAACACAATACTGACTCTAGTAAACTATAATTTCTAAAGCATGTGATTCGCAAGCGGCACCAGTGAAAGATTGCGGTATACTTGCTCCGGCAACTCGGCTCCGCTCACACGAATCCTTATACAAACTTTTACGGCCGGCAACGAAGTGCATATACGAAAGAGAAAGGCGAACGGCTACCAGATGGAAGAATCGGTAAAGAAGGAGGCGTTACGTCTCTTTACCTATGGGCTATACGCCGTGACTACAGGGACTGTCAATCATTGGAATGCATTTACCGCCAACTGGGTCTCTCAGGTTTCCTTTGATCCGCCGCTGGTGGTGATCTCAGTGGAAAATGCTTCAGTTTCGTTGCCCATCATACGGGACTCCGGTCATTTCGCGGTGCACACCTTTGGGAACGAGCAGCGTGACCTTGCCGGCACTCTGGGCAAGACCTTCGCCAAGCATCCCGAAAAGCTGGACCAGCTTCAGACGAAGATCGGCGAGACTGGCTGCCCGGTGTTAGTGGATACTTTGGGTTGGGTTGAATGCGTGGTAGAGAGCGAGACGCCTGCTGGTGACTCGACTCTGGTGCTGGGTCGAGTGGTGGCCGCCGAGGTTCCACACCAGGGAGCGCCGCAGGCGCCGCTGACGATGCGCGCCGCCGGGTACCGTCACGCCGGGTGAGCAGAGAGAATCAGCGCTTCTGGCCGTAAGCAAGGTAATAGGGCTGGTAACTCTGCGGTCCCCTGGCGGCGCCAAGTTCTTGCTGGGCGAGCGCAAGTACTTCGTCATAGGTAGTAGCGTCTCTGACGCCGGTCGCAAGCATGCCGCCGCGCATGGCCCTCCCAATGGCTAGGAAATCGGTGGCAGTGGCTACGCCCAGCCGGCCGCCCCATGTCCCCATGGGAAAGGCAATCTCACGGCGTTGGATGTTGACCAACCCCGCAGCGTGGAGCATGTCTGCGATCGTGCTCCCACGCGTTAGATCAACTCCGCGGGTGGCGGAGAGTTCGACCCAGCTTTGCCATAAGGCAGTCAGGCCGGGGACTCCCGCATGCGGAACGCCGAATTCGGCCAACTCTACCCATCCCCCCCGGCGAGTCACACGCACGAGTTCGTTAACGACGTGCGGCCACTGTGCGGTGGGGAGCGCGCTGGCAAGAGATCGCATATGCACGAAGTCGAAGCTACCGCCATGAAATGGGAGCCCTTCGAGCACATTACCCACCTGAAAGCTGTAGTTTGGTGGGCGTTGGTCCAGCCCGCGACCCAACACCTGCTGCTCATCAACTGCCGGTGGCACCAGATCAAGACCAATCACCTGGGCTTCGGGGAACAACATTGCCATCTCCATTGCCCATCTCGCCGAGCCCGTGCCGACATCCAGGATTGCCGCCGGCTGTGTGATCGGCGCTGCGTAGTTGCCCTGGAACCCTGTGCGCAGGAGATAGTGCTGAAAGTCGAGTCGGTTCACCTCTTCGAGATCTTTGGGCAACGGATAGGGGAGAGCGGCCAGATGGCGGCGACCACCCAGCCGCGTGTAACGGGCTTCGTCAGGGTCAACCACGAGAGTGGGCCTTTGGCGTCGACGTCTGAACGGAAAGAAGCGCATTTCAATCCTACTTTCCACTGCCACTCTGATATCGTGACGATCAAAGTGGGAAGAACGGAATGCCCGGTAAAATAGCTTCTGGCGAAAGTGACTCGGGTAAAGACAAACGGACGATGGTAAGTCCAGGAGTCGTCGTGGGAATTATGTCGACCTTTCCTCCCGCCTGCTTGATGGCATCGCGAGTTGCTTGGATTCGTACCAGCGTCGTGGGCAGAGTTATCTGTGCCTGATAGATGATAGTCTTGGGCCGGCCGGCCATTTAGCACTCCTGGCACCACACGCCATGCAAGCACTGCTATAAGCGCACAGGACCACTATATCTCAAGAATCAAGTATGCTGCTCGCGGCGGCGCCTCTGCAGCCAGGCCTGTATCGAAGCCTCGGCTCCCTGTGCGCCCGGTTGGTAGTAGGCGCGCTCCCGTAATTGCTCCGGTAGATAGTCCTGCAAACGTTCCGGCGGCGGACGGAGAGGGTCGGCAGGATCCGGCTGGCCGCCGTAGTCGTCATGGGCGTACCGATAGCCCTTGCCATAGTCGAGCTGCTTCATGAGGCGGGTGGGAGCGTTGCGCAGGTGTAGAGGAACTGGATCGTTGCGCGTATCCGCTACATCACGTACGGCCTGGTCATATGCCAGATAGAGCGCGTTGCTCTTGGGGGCGGTTGCCAGATGGACAACGGCCTGGGCGAGCGCCAAAGCTCCTTCAGGCATGCCGATAAAGTGGACAGCTTGCTGCGCCGCTACGCAGATGAGTAGCGCCTGCGGGTCGGTCATTCCGACATCTTCGCTGGCAAAACGAATGAGCCGTCGCACAACATAGAGCGGATCTTCGCCGGCCTCCAGCATGCGAGCCAGCCAGTAAAGCGCGGCGTCGGGATCGGAGCCGCGCAAAGATTTATGCAGCGCGCTAATTATATTGAAGTGCTCCTCGGCTTTGTCATACAGCAATGCGCGCTTCTGTAGAGCTTCCTCGGCAATCGCCAGTGTAATCAAATCTTTCCCGACTGCAGCTGCATGTTGCTCTTCCTGATAAGTATGTTCTGTTGTGTCGTTGGGCTCTCTAGGCGTAATATTTGCGGCAAGCTCCAGCGCGTTGAGCGCCGCGCGAGCGTCGCCGTTGGCAAGACTCGCCATGTAACCCAGAGCCTCATCCGTAGCCTCAATATTTTCCGTGCCCAGACCTCGCTCTGGATCGGCGAGAGCTCGACGCAGCAGTATGAGAATGTCTTCATCGCTGAGAGCGGCGAGCGTGAAGACTCGACTCCTCGACAGCAGCGCAGCATTGACTTCAAAAGATGGATTCTCGGTAGTCGCGCCGATGAGGGAAATTGTGCCTCGTTCCACATGCGGCAGGATGGCGTCCTGCTGTGACTTGGAAAAGCGATGAATTTCGTCAATGAACAGAATAGTGCGTCCTCCGGTCGCGCGCAGCAGTTTTGCTGCGTCTTCCACTACCTGCCGCAAGTCCGCAACGCCGGCGGTCACCGCGCTCAAAGCCACGAAGCGTGACTTCGTCGTCTGAGCAATGACTGCGGCAAGCGTCGTTTTTCCGCTACCGGGCGGCCCCCAAAGGATCATCGACGGAACCATATCCTTCTCGATTGCCCGCCGAAGCGCTCGACCTGGGTCCAGCAAGTGTCCCTGTCCTAGTATCTCGGTCAAGCTGCTCGGTCGCATGCGGGCGGCGAGCGGTTGCGCTGATTTAGGTGCCGGGCCCGCATCCGGCGCGCCGTCGTTAAGGGTAAGTTTAGAGCCGACGAATTTTTTCCCCCTCTGTGGTGGTTTTTGCCCCTCCACGTCTCCAAAGAGCGCCGGCTGGTGCTGATGATCATTCATGGCCCATTCCTTCCTTCCGCTGCTGGCGTTCGTAATCAACGGCTTCTTGAGAATAGTATCCGGCGACGCCATATATCAAGCGCCATATATCAAGCGCCACATATCAAGCCTCGCGCATCCGGCTGGACAGTAGTCGTGGGATGGTGCTCTACCAGAAGTCGCTAGTGATATAGTATGATGGACGCGCACACGAGGAGACAGTCGGCTGCCAGCGTCAAGACGCTGCCGGCGCTAATCTACACAACTACCACTTATTGAAGATTATTATGGAGGGCAGTGCAATGGCGGTCTGCACACATTGCGGGCGAGCAAGCCAAGGGTACGAACGTTTCTGCATGTCCTGCGGACAGCCACTGGACAGTGGCGCAGCCCAGTTAGTGGCTGCGGTCTCCTCAGGCAATCCGGTTTGGCAGCGTACCTCATCCGAATCTTCGCCTGTAGCCGGAAGGCCGGACTCACAATCAGGGCCGGTGTCTAGCGATCTACCTCATCCAGAAACGCCCGGCATGGCGACTCCCCAGAGTCGTCTCATAGTTCACCGCCTGGCTTCCGCCGACGGTGGCTCCGAGGATGGCCCAAGTATCGAGGTGGGCGAATTTATCCTTGATGGGCGTGACATCGCTATTGGGCGCGCTCCTTCCTGCGATATCGTGCTCGAGGGTGATCAGCTGGCCTCGCGCCGTCATGCCCTATTGCGTAGCCGCTCCGAGGGCTACACCGTGGTAGATCTGGGCAGCAGCAACGGCACCTATATCAACGATCTGGAGATCCGCGAAGCGGTGCTTCTGCACGAAGGAGATCATATCAGCATCGGCGGCCACGAGTTGATCTACTCGACTTCGCCAGCCAGTCCACACGCCTCGCTGGCCGGAGTAAAATTAGCGGAACCTGAAGCGTCTCCTATGGTCGATACCGATCCGAATGCCGTCGCAGTGAGCGCAAGAGATACTGCGGTGTCGCCGGCGGTCTCGGAAGCGTCTGCCACCCCAACGTCAGCTCCGGCTAACGCGGTTTGGTCGCTGCCGGAGGACGAGATGGCCCCGATTGTTGGTGTGGCCGGCACCAATGGGGGAGGGGCGAGCGTGAGTGCCGTGATTCCAGAAGTGGAGGCGGATCAGGGGGCGCGGCGAGACGAGGGCAGCGGCGAGGCGATTCTGACCGCCTCTGGGTCGCCCTCGTCGGCAAAACCGGAGCCCGACTTTGCTGCCAGCAGTACCACCGATGCCGACTTTGAGGCACTGCGAGCACAACTGGCCGCGGTAAGTGAGGCGCTGGCTCGCAAAGCAACTATTGAGACCCGCATCATCAAGCAGCTGCGTGGCGCGCTGGCGTCGGCCCGCGACCAACTGGCGGCGCTGGCGGCCCAAACTTCCACTGAGTCGGAGACCACGCCGGCAGCTAATGTGGACGATCTGATTACTATCGCGCGCCAGGCGGCCGAGAATTCGCGCCACCTCGACTACCTCACTGTACTGGCCGAACATGCCGGCGAGATTGCCGACGCACTTGCGAGTAATCCTTCTGGTACTTCGGGAATCCCAGCATCGGTACTCGAAGCACTTCGAGCACAGTTGGATGAAGCACTCAGCTAAACCAAATATTTGTTATTACTGGGGCTTAGAGCGTCTCCATGCCTGACGAACGTGCATTCGATGTGATTGTGATAGGGGCGGGGCTCGGCGGTTTGCTCTCTGCGGCGCAGTTTCTGCGACGTCACCAGCGAGTAGTCGTGGTGGAGCGGTTATCTCATCCAGGCGGCCGCTTCACCGCGAAGACCTTCCAGGGAGCTCAGGTCAGCACCGGAGCTGTGCACATGCTCCCGTTCGGCACGAATGGTGAGCTGGCGGCGATGCTGCGAGTGCTTGGCGTACCCCATCGAATACATGATTCCGAGGTATTTGCTTCCTTCCATGTACGTGGGCGCCAGTATGTTTGCCGCTCGGTTCTTCAACTTGCTGGTGTCCTGGGGCCGCGGCAATTCGGAGAATTCGTGCGGCTGGGATATGCTATGCTGCTGCGCACCTCTACCCCGGAGGAGTCAACGCTCACCTATCGTGAGTGGTTGGACCAGCGTATTTCCCGCGAGAAATCTCCCGAACTCTATAGCTATTTTGAGCGGGTCTGCCATTTTGCTCTGAGTGTCGACCTGGACGATGTTTCCTATCCTGAGATCGTGGAGACTACCAAGAATATGTTTCGCTATGGCGCTCCAGGAATCGTAGATGGCGGTTGTGCCGCACTGACCGGTGAGCTCGAGCGTCGTGTCCTCCAGAGTGGAGGCGATCTGCGCTTGCAGCAGGATGTGCTGGCAATCACCTCGGAGGATGGCGCGGTCACCGGTGTGAGACTGCGTGATAAACCGAGCGGCAAAGAGGCAGTGTTGCGTGCGCCGCTGGTTATCAGTAATATCGGTCCGGCGGCGACCGAGCGACTAGTGAAAGACTCTGGAGTACTGATTGGCCCTTCCTGGGGTCGCAGAGAAGCGAACGGTCTAAAAGTACATTTGCTCAGTGAGGAATCAATCATTCCCCATAAGGGAATCATGTACTGCCTGGATACCGAGCGTATATGCGGCGTCGTGCAGCCGAGCAATAGTGACCGCCGGCTGGCGCCACCTGGAAAACATTTAGTCATTACCCACCAGTTGATGCGGAGCGATGATGTGAACCAGGAACGAGAGGCGGCGCGTGCCGATCTGAGACGGCTCTTTGGTGACGGCCTGGGAAGCAAAATTACCGTTCTTACCATGAGCCAATACCGAGGTGAATGGCCGGTAAATCGAGCAGTACAAGGGGCTGATCTCACCCCGGAGACCAGCCTCGCCGGACTCTACTTAGTCGGCGATGCTGTCAAGCCATCTGGCTACCTGATGGTTGAGGGAGTAGCCCAGAGCGTCAATGCTCTACTGGATATCCTAGATGAACCAGCGGTAGGGAAACCTACCTATACACCGCCCAAGCCTTCTAAGCGTCGTGCCTTCCACTGGCTGGTGGCGCCGCCGGCTCCTCATTCCGGCTCGTAGACTTCATACACATAATACAACTTCAGTAGCATTAGAGGATGAGCATGGCGTCCCCGAAGCTATAGAAGCGGTAGCCTCTCTCAATGGCTTCTTGATATGCGTGCAGTATCAGTTCGCGCCCCGCGAAGGCGCTGACCAGCACGAGCAGAGTGGACCTCGGCAAGTGAAAATTGGTCAGCATCATATCGGTTGCTCGGAAGGTTGAGCCTGGGCGCAGAAAGAGTGAGGTGCGTCCGCGAAATGGCACCACTATGTCGCCTTCGTCTAGACTGTCATCAATCCGGCTAGCAGGGAGCAACTGACCCCTATCTCGTCGCTCCGCAACCCGCTCAGCAACGCTTTCCAGGGTGCGGACCGCGGTGGTGCCTACCGCAAGGATTCGTCCACCCGCCGCGTGAGTAGCATTGATGCGGGCGGCGGTCGGGGCATCAATCTCGATCTCTTCGCTATGCATGACGTGATCTTCGAGGCGATCTGCGCCGACCGGCCGGAACGTGTCAAGCCCAATGTGCAGCGTGACAAATGCGGTGTCGATACCTCGCTGCTCCAGCTGTGCCAGCAACTCGGCGGTAAAATGTAACCCGGCGGTCGGAGCCGCGGCGGAACCGGGCCGCCGAGCATACACCGTCTGGTAGCGCTCGCTGTCGGCCAGAGGCTCATGGATATAGGGAGGAAGCGGCATGCTGCCAAGTTGCTGAAGGGCGGCGGCCACGTTGCCATCAGGCGCGGCCAGTCGGACGATACGCTCGCCCGATGGGGTTCGTGAAAGAATCTCCACTAGTAACTTTCCATCACCAATGCTGATCTGGAGGCCGTCATGGACGCGGCGGCCGGGACGTACCAGGGCCTCCCAGCAGTCGGGGCCGTGATCTCCCCGAATGCCCAGAAGCAGCAGCTCTACCTGACCGCCCGAGCCGATTTTAAACCCGTGCAGGCGAGCCGGCAGTACCCGGCTCTGATTGGCCACCAAAAGATCGCCGGCGCGCAAGTATTCTCCGATGTCACGGAATACCCGATCTTCGAGCTGCCCGGTGTGGCGATGTAGCACCAATAGCCGGGAGCTATCGCGAGGCTCAAGTGGTGTCTGGGCGATACGCTCCTGGGGCAAAAAATAGTCAAAATCCGAGATATTCATCGGTTATATTGTAACGCATGGCCGGGGAAGAGGATATGAGCCTCTCCCCGGCTCCGGTAGCCTGTCAGTCACGCGGCATCATAGACGAAGATATCCACGCCTCCGCTTTCCAGCCAGGTGATGGCTGAACTGGTGGCACTGGCAAGGCGTGCCGAATGCATCTCGGAGTTGGCCGCCAGTGGCGCTTTCCTAGTGAGATCGTAGGCATGGGTCTCGGTGCCGTTCTGCCAGAGCAGAAGCCGACCAGCTACCACGACGCTCTCTACATCAGCTCGGTTGCTTAGCTGCCACTGCTGGCCAGTTAGCAGGTCACGCTCGTCGAGCAGCCCTCCTAGTGAATCGAGGAACTCGATGTCACTATCTGGAGTCCCGGCGCCCACTGAATTCGCTATCTGCTGAAGGTTGGCCTCGGCTACATCCACCCATACCAGGGTATTTTGCGAGACTTGCGGATCAAAGGCAGATTGATCCGGAGACAGGTCCTGGTTGTGTTCGGCGCCGTCTCCCTGCCAGATAGTGCTGTGTAATCCGGTAGCGCTGTCCCACCAGACATCGGCCCAGTAGTAGGTGTTATGGTCAAATGATGGGTCGGTTAGCACATCTCCCGATACCTGACCACGGGCGATGACAGTTGATGCTGGAACACCCGAAGAAAGGTCGATTTTGAGTAGCTCTCCGGTACCTGAGTGTGGAGCGCCGGCGACCAGTACGGTGTCATTACTGGCCCAAACACCGCCCAAAGTGGCCAGAGTGCTACTGGTGATTACACCGCTGTCCACCAGCGTGATCGGTGAGGAAATCCCGGCCGAATCTAGGGATGAAGCGTAGAGGCGCCAAGGTGAGGTTGAGGTACCGTCGCCTTCGGTCCAAACAACCCAGTGTTCGGTGAGTGCCCGCACCGTAAGTGGTGAGGTGGCTGGGACCAGTAAGAGCTGTGCTGTATGCCGGGTATGCCGGTTCTCCGCCACGATTTCTCCGAGGTGGGTAGCGCTAGTGGCGGTGTACACCAGCCAGGAAGATGTTGCCATCGCGCTGGTTGGCAGCAGGTACTCACTGTTAAGTGGATAGCGGGCAATGTTGGGCGGCGTGGCACCGCTCAGGCTGGCCGCTGAGTCGCCCACCGCCGAGGTGCCGATCAACGAGATCAGACGTGCGCCAAGCAGGCTTATGAGGAGTACGGCGGCCGCGGCTACCAGCGAAACCCGGAGGCCGAGCCGCCTGGAGACGCGCGGCTGCGGACGGCCGATTGCTGCCGAGCGGTAGCCTGAAGCTGCCTTGGCTGACACCACCGGCAGTTCCGGGTTGGTGGCGGCGCGGCTGATCTCTGCCAAGGTGGGCGCCTGGCGCAGTGCCTCGCTGCGGACGGCGGCAAGCACGCTCGCTCGGAAGGTCGGAGGAGGAACGATGAGCGGAAGCTCGCGTATGAGATCTCCGCTCCGTTGATAGTCAGCTTGCACTGCCTGGCAGGCACTGCAGGTGGCTACATGCTCCATCAGCATGGAGAGATCCTGGCTCTCCCAATCTTGTTCGCGGTATGCCGCCAGCTGTTGGCGCACCCATTTACAGGAAGCAAGGTTCATGCCCCGGTTTCCTGCTTGTAGAGGGCTATGAAGCGCTCGCGTGCGCGCATCAAGCGCATCTTGACGGCTGACGGACTGACGTTTAAAACTTCGGCTATCTCTGCGCATGAGAACCCCTCGTGCTCGTATAGCAGGAGGCAGGTAGCATATTTAGGAGGTAGTCGCTGCAAGATGCTTTGGACGATCTCCCGATCCGCCACCCGCTGCTCGAACCGGCCTCCATCATAGTTACTGGCAAAGGCAGCGCCCGAACTGGGGAGGTTCTCCTCAGCGAAGGTCTGCGGCGTGGAACTGGTGTTGTCGGCGCCCGGCATGCCGGCGCCTACTCCTCGATCCTCGTTAAATAACGATAATGGTAGCCACGAGATCAGGCGCCGCCGTCGCAGCGCATCGGTTGCCGTGTTGGAGGCAATCCGATACAGCCATGACGACAGCGCGGCAGCTTGAATGGTAGTCCCGGACGACAGCGCGCGGTAAGCCTTGACAAAGACATCCTGGGTCAGGTCATAAGCCTGCTCGCGGTTGCCTACCAGTCGGTAAACAAAGTTAGTCAGTGGAGTTTGAAAACGAGTGAAGATGTCTTCAAAGTCCTCAATTCCTACGACCGGTCCCGGCTCTTCTGCCCACTCTGATCGGTCTCCCACCAACTCCGATGCCACACTTGTCTCAGGTTGCGGCGCTGATCCCGGCCCTTGCGGCGAATGCTCATCCGTCAGGACCTTGGTAGCCACGGCTTTGGCGCCTGGATCTCGCTTCGGCGCTCGAGTGCGCCTGGCCGGCTTCTCCGGCTTGGGGGCTGGTACCGCTTCGGTAGCCGGCTCCGCTTCGAGATGATCGGCGACCTTGGGCCGTTTAGCTGGGCGGGCCACGCTTCTGCGTTGCCCGCCCGAACCATTCGGTCTATAGAGACGAATGGGTGGTTCCATTGGTTACACCGTTGCATCAGATTGGGGGAAAGGCGATGCCCATCCCTGTGAGGATACGTATCTCCCGGTAGGGCAGTACGCTGCAAAAGAATCCTGGGTTGCTTCCCACCTGCCAGTATACGCGATTTGCACGCTAGGGGCGCTCAGGTGCCCTACCATCTTTCCTATTGGGGCCGCCGGCCGGGTTCTCCTCGGTCACTTCCTCTGCTTCATTCCTTGTGCTATATTTTTTGTAGTAGGTGCTGTGTCGTTCTAAGCTTGCTGCTAAAGGAGAGCAACGGTAACATGTCCACTTCTAAAATAGATACCGAGACCTTTCTGGCGGAGAATAGGCAGGATATCCTGATGTATACAACATCCTGGTGTGGGGACTGCCGTCGGGCGAGGAAGGTGTTCGCCGCACTGGAAATCCCCTACTCGGAGCTCGATATTGAAGACGAGCCCGAAGCGGCAGAGCAGGTTAAGCGACTGAATAACGGTATGCAGAGCGTGCCGACAATACTATTTGCCGATGGCACAATACTAGTGGAGCCGTCGACTCGCGTGCTGGAGACGAAGCTAGCCTCGCTGGCTAAGGACTCGCCGGCTAAGGACTCGCCAGCTAAGGACTAGTGAGGCCGGAAGGTACTTCCCAAAGTTCGCCTCTAGGAATTCGTGAAGGCGTGCCACGCAGTTGATTCCTAGAGTAGTCTGGCAAGAAAGCTGTACAATGGCTGCAACTCCACAACTAGTTAGGGCGTAGTTGTCTTTAGTTCGTACTATTGGCCCCTTCCGGTAACGATTACTTGTGGAGAACGGCAATGCGCATATGCCAGTACTGTCACACGGAGAATCGTGATGACGCAATGTACTGCAATCATTGCGGAGCTGCTCTCATGGCCGGCGTGCCGCCGGCCTCGCCAGGCTACGCCGCTGGAGCTGGACCGTCGCCAGCGCAGACTTCAAATGCCACTGGGCGGTTGCCCCCACAATCCCAGCTCCGAGGTCGCTACCTGATTCTGCGAGTGGTAGGCCAGGGTGGCATGGCAGCTGTCTACCAGGCGACGAACCTTCGTAATAACACCTCCGTCGCCATCAAAGAGATGAGCCAGGATGGGCTTACACCGACCGAACTTAAAGAATCGCTGGAGAGCTTTCGCTTCGAGGCGGTCACCCTTCAGCGGCTCCGGCATGCCAACTTACCGCGGGTCTACGAATCTTTCTCTGAGAACACTCGCAACTATTTGGTGATGGACTTTATAGACGGCAAAACGCTGGAGCAGCATCAGCAGGCTAACG
>JBKQTH010000129.1:0-8706 GCA_052143275.1 Ktedonobacterales bacterium
CCGCTTTCGAGATGGTTCGCTCGAGTCCTGTTTTTTTTCGCCGCGGATGTCTGCGAAACCCAACACGACTATGACGATCTTGTCGTCCCGAATCCGCAGCTGCCAATACCGGAAAACGACATTACAATTCCACGGCGAATGGGTTATCTAGTGCACGGGCCCGCGTGTGCTCCAGGGAAAGGGGAAAAGGCGTCCTTTCATGGATGGAATGATGCGGAAGTCGAGGTGGTGCTGGCATTCCTCGACCAAGCCATCAGCAGCGCTCCTCACGTCACGCAGCCTGACCATGTAGAAATCGTACGGTATCTGGGAAACCTGCAGATGCCGCTCTATGCGAAGGTGAACTCGACCAGGCAGGTGCAAACCCTTTTCACCGCTCTGTCTGCTTTTCTCTCCAGCTCACCACCCTCAGCCGGACTCTGTGCGAATCAGGCCGCCACATACGATGACCTCTTCTTCTACGAGGGTGATGTTCTCTTCCGCGCCCAGGTGTTTCGCGGTGACTGCTTGCAAGTCCGAATTGCCGGAACGACCGGGTTTCTCCCACTGCAACCAACTGAGCAATTCCTACAACAGTGGGATCAGGAGCTATTGGGTATAACGTTCGTGCCGGTCAGGCCCGATAGGCTGGAGATCCAGCACGGTCCTGCGCGTATACAGCCGGGCTCTGGACCAGATTTCCGTATCTCCACAGACCAGGACCTGATTCAGACACTCTTTCACACGGTTTCTGGCCTGCCACCTTGGCCTTCCAACCAAGATTCATCCTGCAACATGCAGGGAGCGGCAGCCAGCTACGATGTGTTGACGTTCTCCCAGGGGGGTGCCTGGCTCATCGCTATCGCTGCGTTCTCAGGATGTGCTGCCATCTCATTCCACAGAGCAGGCATCACGGGGGGATACGCGAGCCAGGCAACACCGGAATTCTGGGATCAGGTTCGCCGGGCCGAAAAAGGCTGAGCCAGCCACAATTGTAGGCGTCGTAGAGAGCTGGCTCGTATCCCAACGCACTAGGGGTGGCGCATCAGAGCTAGGCATGCCGCTTGCCAGGCAGCCGAGCAATCACCCGATGGGGTATACCGTGACCCTGTGTACACGTTTCCGCGATTGCCTATGAGTTGCTGGCCTGTGCGCCGAGCCGAATAGCTGAGCTTCTGAGCGATTATCGAGCTCAAGCACTGCGTTCAGAAAAACGTGCACATGGGGTTAACTAGACCATATTTAGACTTCAGGCGAAATAGACTATTGCGAGACGGGCTGAGTTCGGTTTGCAGGTCATGTGCGAAAGTCAGATACCATGACAGTGGTCATGCGCGGGATGTTGAGTACTACAGCCGCACTTTAGGAATGCAGAACCGTCCACGTCACACCGGCATCGGCGGTTCCGATCAGGCCGTACTTCGTCAAGGCCCACCCATGGGTCGCATCAACGAAATCCAGCTGGGTCATGTCCTTGAGCAATCCAACCGAGCTGCTCGTCGGGGTAATCACTGTCCAGGCTGTTGCCCCACTAGACAGCAAACTGGCAGGGACGTTGACGTTGGGCCACCCAATTGAAGCCACGAAGACTTCTCCCGTCGAAATCGTGCTGGTCAGGAGTCCTGGGCTTTCCGGACCGGTAGTAGTACTGGTAGGAGGAGGACCTGCCACCCAGATTGAGCCGGTATCAGACGTGCGGTATACGGCGAGAGTCGAAAGTGCGGGGTCTATCGGATACATGATGATCAGGACACCATCGGTCGCGCTGGTGAAGACCGGCGGCTCGACTACCGCACCCATGTTGCTAGCTGGAGTGGGCAATGACACCTTAGACCAGGTGCTGCCGCCATCATGGGTGACGGCGAGAAGGAGGGGACCACCGCTCCCGTTAGCGGTCGCAAAACCGGTGGTGTCGTTGGCAAAGGAAATGCCCGTTGTCCTACCCGCTACCGGATCTGATGCCACTTTAGCCCAGGTGGCGCCACCGTCGGTCGTTCGCCAGACATCAATCGGGTACTGTCCGGCGCCACCTCCATTAGGAGTAGCCGCCAGCCAGCCATGCAGGCTATCGACGAAGTCGAGTTGGATCACTGAACCGGTCGCCACCGCGATGGTCGACCAGTGAGCGCCGGCATTCGTAGTATGCCAGAGGGTAGTTGACTCCCCGCCTGCATCGCTAGCGATCCACGCCCACGCTTCCGTGCTCGATATCGGGTACAGAGTGAGTTGAGGGGCCTCGCCATTGCCTGACTGATTGGGGTTGAGTCCAGAAGGCGTGACATTGTACCAGGTGTGGCCGCCATCCTGCGTAAGGGCGATCTCATTGTCGACACCTCCGTTGGTGGGCAGTACAGCCCAGCCAGCGGTAGCCGAAATCATCGAGATCGTGTCGAGTGGGGCGGTGACGGCCGGCGTTGTTGGCGCAGCCGTAACCGCCGGAGGTATTGGCGTAGCCGTTGGCTGTGTCTGCCCAGTTGAGCTGGTGCCACAACTGGCGAGCCCTACCTACATAGCTACCAGCAGGAGACCCGTACTCAGGCCCAACCAGGTACGTCTTTTCGGCGTTGCAATCATTGCGGACGCTCCTTTTTCCTACAGAGCAGATCATTTGTGCTTCTCTGATATACAGTCGCGAAAACGTTCCGAACATTACACCGCCAAAGAGTTTTCTGGTGTAGACGGCGATAGCTCCGACAAGAATTTTGGGCAGCCTCTCGGCCAATTGAAGTGTAGCTCATGCTTATCACGACATTATCACGCTTGTCTGGCTCTCGCTCACAGCAGCGTCACGTTGGTAAATAAGCACGCTCTTCGTGTCCCGAGAGACATGCAAGGCTCGCCCACTATGTCTGAACCACTCTCCCGGATGCATCCGTGGGGCCTTCCGCGCCACACATAGGTAAACAGCGGTGTGGCCTTGCTGGCTGCGGTAAACTCATCTCGTCGGCGAGTGAGCTGCTAGGAAGATGGCTGTTGTTGCTCGTCACTCCAGTGCACGCCGGGGCGGGTGCGATTCATTCGTTGCTCTCGGATGATATCTTGCTCAGCCTGGAAGCATTGCAATTCAGTGGGTGGGACGCTGCCGAGTATAGCCCCATACTCGGCTACCAGGGTCGTGATGATTGGTCCTGTGTCATCCGTTTGGGCCCATTGGAGCCACCAGTCTGCAACCAGCTGGGTACGGAGCACTGAGATGAGGCGTACGTAGCCGACATACACGTCACTACCGACGTCGGTAGAGGCCACGAAGCGATTGGCTTCGTCAAGGAACATGCGGAGCACCCGGCTTCGTATCGGCAGAGCTTTCTTGATCGTATCGGCGTTGAAAGACATCAGCGGGCCAGCAGGGCCCGATAAGTACGGGAAGTATTGCGGTGCCTTCGTATCCATAGCGATGTCCTTCTGTAGCCCTGACTGCATTGAGCGCATGTCTTGTTGATAGCGTACACTTTGCAGTACACACCTGGCCATAACCCTATGCGCTATAGCGGGGCACAATAGTTTCCATCACCATCACAGATAGCGTTACCAGGATCTGCAACTCGAGCAGGAAGCGAACGAGCGAGCACCAGAGGTGATACTTTCGGTATCAACCCAGACATCTGCCCCTGCTGCCTTCAGGTCGGCGACGAGGCGTGCAGTATAGGCATCCTCTTCGGGACTATGATGGTGGCTGACAGACACGCGTACCGGATCCGGCATGTGCCTCCCTTTCTGTACGCCTAGCGAGCGGCCCTCTTGCTCTCTAAGATACCGTACATGTCCAGATTCGCGCCACGTTGTTGAAACGTGCTGCGGCGTCTGGAGCTTCGCTCGGATCCGGCAGAGAGCCGTGTGGCACAGTCCTTGCCCAGTTGGTGCAGCAGATTGGTATGCAATCGTACTTAGTGAAGGACATGATGCAATGGCGAACTCTCGACAAGGTCTTGGAGGCTGCGCAATCACTAGCCTCTTTCTATTGGTGTTGCTCTTTCCGGTGGTTGGCTCGGTTTTCCTGACGTTTATGATTCTGGGAGATGATATGAGCTTGGGCGAGAAGATGCTCTGGCTAGTGCTGGTCTGGCTGGTGCCGGTCATCGGCCCGCTGCTCTATCTGCTGATTGGGCAGCGGCGCAATCGGGTGCTGAGTGCGTATGCCTGATGGAGCAACGCCGGTCAGACTAGAACGTTTGACCGGCCAGTGATTCTGTGGCATACTCAAGAGTGGAGGATGCGGAGACGGCAGAGCGCTCGGTTCGCCCTAGACTTCGTCGTCCGCTACGAACAGCTCTTCGCTGCCGGGCTCGCTGCCAATCCACCGCCCGTGCGTCGTCCCCACCAGCATGGTCGGATGAAACAATCACCCGCGCGCAATCTGCTCGAACGGCGGATGATCTGGGACAAGAGGAGGTGCTGGCCTTCCTGGACGACCTCACCATTCCCTTCGACAACGATTGGGCTTCATACTGCACTCCGTTCGCATGGTGAGGGTGTTTTGCGATATTTGTGGGTGTTCTTCACGGGAGCGTGCTCGTCGGGAGGCGGGAAGAGCGCGATCCCATGGCCATTGGCCCGGTACAGTGGAACCAGTCCCGCCCGGCCCCAGTCCATAATGGTTTGCCGACAGACCCCATAGGCGGTCGCGGCTTCCGCCGCGGTCAAGAGCCCGCGGTCGTGCAGCCGGGTTCCATGGTCTTTCAACTGGTACGACCGTCGTATCGATAAGACGCGCGTCGCGTGAAAGGGCTTGCCTTCGTAGGTGCGCCACCCGAGGCGGTTGAGCTGCTCAGCCACTTCGGCGTCAGTGGCGTCGTCGAGCAAGTGGTCCAGAAGGGTAATGAGCTCGGGCGCGTACCGCCGGCCGTGACTCACCGCAACCCGTATCGTCTCGGTTGCTCCCCCTTTGAAGCGGACCTGGGCGGTTATGACCTCTTCGTGCTGCTGGATAGTCACATCCTCGAGCAGCAGCCGGACCATCCGTTTGCGGTCCCGATCGGCGGTGCGTGCATCCCGCCACACGCGGGGGAAATCGTCCACCAGCTCCGCAATGGCCTGCCGTTGCAGGGCCGACAACCGGCGGTGTTCGGCCTCCTGGTGCCGCGCCGCCTCCTCCTGCACCTGGGCCAGTTCCCGCAAGCGGGCGTTCCAGTCCGCCTCCAACACATCCGCGACTAATCGGTTCTCCGGATCAATCCGGTAGAAGCGACGCCCGGCCAGTTCGGCAGCATAGCGGGCGCGTTCCACCTGTTGGGCGTGCAGGCGCTGGATGGCTTCGGCCTGGGCATGCAGCTCGTCATAGACCTGCAGACTGGTTTCCACTGCCAGCGGCGTGAGATGAGCGAGCAGGAGGTCGGCAATCGCGGCATCCAGGCCCGCCCCCAGCACGTGCTGACACAGGGGGTGACGGCCCGCTTCAATGGCCTCCTTCTGGCAGAGATACTCGGGAGTCAGCCGGTGCCCCTGGACATGGTACCGCACGGTCATCCGGGTGCCGCAGCGTCCACAGATGAGCAGCCCTTGGAGCAAGGCGGGCCCTTCCCGCGGTGGACCATGACGACGATCTTCTCCCTGCGCCTGCCGATTGACGCGCAACTGCTGCAGATTGGCTTCGTACTCGTCCCAGCTGAGGTAGCCCACATGCGCGTCCCGCACCAGAAACAGCCACTGCTCTTGCGGTAGGGTCTGGATGTGGAGCGAGCCATCCAGATGCTTGGTGGTGTGCGTGCGCCCATAGCAGAACGCGCCGGCATAGCGAGGATTACGCAGCGCTTTGAGCACGGCGTTGTGGCCCAGCAGCATCCAGTGGATGGTTCCGGCATGCGGGCCAGTGCGGACCCGGCGCGGAAAGAGCAGCCCCTGCGCGCGGAAATACCGAACGGTGGCCCACGCGGAGCCGGTCCGTTTGAACGTAGCGAACAGCAGACGAACGGCGTGTTGGATCTGTGCATCCGGATTGAGGACCACGGTATCGTCGTCGGTGTAGGCGAGGCCGACTGGCAACGGGAGCTTGAGCGCGGCGCGACTGGCTTTGTTCAGGACACCGCCGCGCAAACGGGCCCGCAGGAGATGCAGCTCGGCCTCCGACATCGTTCCCTTCAGCCCTAAAAGCAAGCGGTCATTAAACTTCGCGGGATCATAGAGCCCATCTTCATCCAGGATCAAGGTGCCGGTCATGGCGCACATCTCGAGCAACTGGTGCCAATCCAGGGAGCTGCGCGCCAAGCGGGAGACTTCTAAGCCCATGACCAGTCCCACCTGGCCCAAGCCCACTTCGGCGACTAACCGTTGAAAGCCGGCGCGGTCGACCGCGGACGCACCGGACTGGCCCAGGTCTTGGTCAATGACCACAATCCGCCCGGCTTCCCAGCCCAGCGCCAGCGCCCGGTCGCGCAAGGCATATTGGCGGGCCGTGCTTTCCCGGTTTTCGAAGACCTGGTGCAAGGTACTTTGGCGCACATACAGCATCGCCTGGCGCTGCAGATGCCGCGCGGTCACTTTTTGCACGGCGGCTGGCACACTCACACTCATGGATACACCTGCGCAATCATGGCAGCGACCAGCCGGGTCAACGGGGCAGCGACGAGCCAGACCCCTGGAGGAGGGCTGGGCTCAATTGGCGCAGCGGCTGGCACTGCCGGCGTCTGGCGCACCCAGGTGGCGATTCCCCCACGCAGCAGGTGCCGCCATCCGGGCGGCGGGCTGGAGACCGGAGACAAGGCCCATGCCCGCAGCGGTTCATAGTCGGGCACCTCGTGGGTGGTTGTGGTCGTCACTGTGCTGCCCCCTTTTTCGCCGCGCGAGCCAGCGCGCGTTCAATGCTGCGGGGATGAACCCGCAGGTGGTGGTACTCGCGAAGCCATTCGGCCAGTTGTGCCGACGACTGCGTGGTGGCCTGGGGCAGGAGCAGCGCGAGGATGTCCGGGGTTAACTTGTGCGCGTGCCGGGGCCCCGTCGGCTCTGGGAATAACCCGATGAGCCCGGCGCGCTCCCACGCCGCCAGAGCCGTGTAATACGTGGGACGCGAGAGGCCAAACCGCGCTGCTGCCTGGGAGACCGACTCCCCCTCCACGCGGACGCGTCGCAACAGTTCATATTTGACTTGGACGAGATCCCGCGGGTCAAAGAACGGCGACCCACTGGTAAAGAGCGGGTCTCGGACCCGTTCCGGATGCGGATGAAGCGTATGTGAGAGGAGCAAAGCCCGGAGTTTTTCGTCGGACATAACGACCTCCTCAGAGAGTACGGGGTTTCTTGTGAGTATGACCGATTTCCGGATGCTTGTCAAGGCATTGTGAGCATGATGTTGTGCCGAGAATGCCTGTATTGTGGAAAGATACTGACACATATCTGCGAATATCTCGGCATTATTCCCTTGACAGTCCCGGCATAATTGGCTTAACACACTGCTCCCTCCTCTCGTTCGTGCTGGATGCGCTGGAGCACCTGGGCCAGCTGCAGGAGGTCAGCTATGCGAAAGGCCGCTTGGCCGGCCGCGAGCACCACACTAGGGTCTGGGGGGTGGAGACTGGTCCAGGCTGCCGGCAGTGCTCGGACATGTTCCGGGGTATCATAGAAGGTGACGCGATACTCCCCCCAATTATGCCGATAGTTCAGGATCTCAAACTGCTGGCCGTAGAGGGGATGAAAAGGATGGGTGACCGTGAACACTCCCTCCGCAAGAGATGGAGCGGGTGTAGTTGACGGCTGATTCCAACAACCAGGCGCAGCGCGATGTGCGCACGCTCGAGGTTCAGCAAAAAGTCTCGAGATGCTTCAGCTCCACCCGCGGCGGCACCGCGTTCGGACGCATCAGGGGCTATCCTTCCTCTCTTAGCAAGCAAGGGATCAAACACTTGTCTGTGCTGTAGGCGGTCTTCCGGGTGCACCCACTCGATCCGAGCTTCGCCGGAATAATTCATGTGACGCTCGTGGTGAAGACGGGACTAGACAATTGCCATGATCGACGATGTATTGGCCGCGGTGAATCATCGGCCCCGTGGGAAACTTACCCTGCTTCAGCGCTATCCCGTTGGCGAGCAAGGCGCGTACCTTGTGGCCGATCCATCCGGTGAGCGCTACATACTCAAATGGCGTCCCGGAACGGATAGCCTCGACCACCTGCACTTCGCCCGCACCGCCACGACTCGCCTCCGTCGACTGCGCTATCCCGCCCCTTCGTACCGCGCGATCGGGACCGTCTTGGGCGGCACCTACTGGCTCCAAACGGTGCTACCCGGCCGGCCCATGGCCCATGTCACGCCTCAACTTCTCTCGAGCCTCTTGGCGCTGCACGAGTTCCACCTGCGGCACGCCCCGGCGAAGAGCCCAGACGCCTGGCCAGACGAAGTGATTCGCACGGTGCTTGTGGGCGGCGAGGGCTATTGCCTGCACCGCGTACTGCGCGAACATTCGGCGGCGACACGTGGTCTGCTTCGGACGCTGCAGGCCCTGGTAGTCCAGTATCGCAGCACTCTCCCGCAGCGCCACGACATTGTCCATTTCGACTTTCAGCCTGCGAACCTGCTGGTGGAGGACGACACGATAGCCGGCGTGGTGGACTGGGACGGGGTGCGAGCGGGAGATGCTGCATTTGACCTGGCCACGTTGCTGTTCCATACATATGACGAGGAGCCGGTGCGTGCCGAGCTCTGGAGGTGTGGACTCGCTCTGACGACGCCCGGCGCCTTTGCTGTCTACCTCGCCCACCTCATCCTACGTCAGGTAGATTGGTCGCTGCGCCTGCATGGG
>JBKQTH010000130.1:0-13061 GCA_052143275.1 Ktedonobacterales bacterium
TTGCATAAGCAAAGTAACTCCACATGCGCCAGGCAATATGGTACGGTGTTGAGGGATGAGAACACACTATGCTGACTACGTCGTCCAGTCCCAGATTACCGGTGTGACCAAGATAGGTTATGCTGCCGTTGTAGTGGCGATGGGGAACGAAAACTCCCTGGCTACCCTCGATCCTCCAGCCGGTTAGGGCCAGCGCACCCCCGTGGACATCGTTCTGGGTGTAGTTGGGTGCACCCTGTGGATTGGTGATTCCAAGAGTAAAGAGCTCCATGCATTCGCGAGAGTAATTTTCGTTTGGCAGACTTCCACTGCTGCCTGCGCCATCCAGATACAGCAGCATTGCCGGATCCACTGTGATGTCATGGATCAGATCGTCGAATCGACCCAGGCAGTTCTCACGCAGCAGCTGATTCTGCTGGGCCAGGAAGGGAGGCATGCGCTTACCGCCCTTATCCAGGGCACTCACCAGCACACCATGCCAGAACATGGTCATCTTCTCTTCAAGCGGGTGCTTGCTATAGATCATCCGCAGGGTGAACCAGCGGATCAGATCCGGTGCCAGCGCGAAGTTCAGATTCAGACCACTTATCAGGCTGTCTAACTCGCTGTTGGAGATGCTCGAGTAGTCGAGGAGACGATCAATTGCGCCCGATACCCCTGCATTGATGTAGTCCCCGACATCCACCGGCCAGGGACCAAAACCGGCACGCCGCAGCAAATGAGCAATCTGGCTGTACTCCGATGTAAAGCTGTTGGTAGTTGCCGATGCCGTGCGGTTGCTCAACACATAGCCAAGTCCACCTGCGATTGCTCCAACGCCCAGTGCGCCCGCTCCTGCCCCAATGAGAATCGCACGCCGCGACACGCCTTTGGGTCGCTTTGGAGTTGGTGGGGCGGTGAAGACTTGCGGCATTGCCAGAGGTTCTCCATAGCCCTGAGCCCCGTCCAGCCATATCTGCGGTTGGGCCAGTGGTTGAGTTGGCCCTTCATCATTGTTCATAAGTCTCCCTTATGCCAGTGGTCGCTTGCCTAAAGGTAGGTACACGTACGATCTCATCATGCTCCGGAAGCCTTAGGAAAAGCTGAAAATACTACGCGTATATGCTTAGGAATAGCTGAAAACTTAGCAGGCTCCTGGTAAATTGTGGCGTATGCTGGTTACAGGTGCCTAATCCTCTGGTTCCGGCGTGCTCACCTGCTCGATACGCCGGCGCGTCTGTAGTGCGGCTTGCAAGCGCCCCTGCCACTGCGCAATCGAGTGGGCGGTAGCCGGAGATTCCGACTGGTGAGCCTCCGCTGAGCTGGCGCTTTCATCCACTGAGTCAAGGGGTGCCAGCATAGGAAAGGAAGAGACATCTAATTGAGCTGGAGCGGTAGCGATCAGGAGAGCCAGCCGCTCGTTTAACCAGAGGTAGTATTCCACCAGGACACGAGCCGGGCCGCTATGGGTGGCCATTTCATCTAGTGACTCAACCAGCGCCTCGTAGACTTCGATCGCGGCCTGCCGTGTGGTTAGCTCGAGTTCCAGTGGAGAATCCTCCGTGACTTCAGATACTGGTGGCGAGTCCTCCGACTCTTCATGGCTGGCCGCTAGCTGGCGTCGTTCCAGAAGCAATTCCCCCAGTGCCTCAGTCTCCACTAGACGTTGGCGCAGAAGCCAGGCCCGTAGACTGCGTAGGCGCAGGTTATCGGGGGCACCGGGCGGCAGATCTATGGAGTCGGATGCCCAGCGTGACTTCGCCTCGGTACGTGCATCGCTGGGTTTCTCAAATTCCTCAGCTCCTGGCTCCATCCAGTGCAGAATGCCGCCCTGTGAGACCCAGCCCGCCTCGTCATCCGGCTGATCCGTCGCTGGGTTGCGCAACCCGGCATGTGTGGTCTCGTACTGCCTGCCGTCGGCGCCGTCATGGTCCGCTTCTGCGCCCCACCTCTCAAAATCAAATGTATCCCAATCATTGTCCTGGTGGCCCCCAGCCTGGTCAGTTCCAGGGTTAACTTCGCGTCGCGCCTTCAACTCCTCATCGTCGCTCACCCTGATCTCCTCTGGCGTTGTCGCTAAATTGCCTCTATTCCCACTCAATAGTAGCTGGAGGCTTGCTAGTGATGTCGTAGACGACCCGATTCACCCCCGGCACCTCGTTGACGATTCGATTGGCAATAACTCTGAGCACATCATGAGGCAGTCGAGCCCAATCAGCGGTCATAAAGTCGCCGGTGGTGACCGCACGCACCGCGACCATATTGCCATAGGAGCGGTTATCTCCCATGACTCCAACGCTCTGCACCGGCGTCAGCACGGCAAATGCCTGGCCTACCTGCCGGTAAAGACCGGCGCGGCGCAATTCCTCGATGACAATTCCGTCGGCTTGGCGCAGAGTTTCCAGACGCTCGGGTGTTACCTCGCCAATCACTCGAATGGCCAGACCCGGACCAGGGAATGGATGGCGCCAGACCCAATCTTCCGGCAGCCCCAGCGCGCCGGCCACTTCGCGCACCTCATCCTTGAAAAGATAACGAAGGGGCTCGACCAGCTCGAACTTCATACCCTGCGGAAGGCCACCGACATTGTGATGGGTCTTGATCTTCTCCGCAGCGCTGGCGTCCTGACTGGTGCTCTCGATCACATCGGGATACAGTGTCCCCTGTGCCAGAAAGGTGATCTCATCCTGCTCTTGCAGAGTTTCCGCCTCAGCCTCAAAGACGCGAATAAACTCTTCGCCTATGATTCGACGTTTCTGTTCTGGATCGGTAATTCCGGACAGGCGCGAGAGGAAGCGTTTTCGCGCATCTACCGCCACCAACGGAATATGCAGGTGGGAGCGGAAGGTTTCCACTACCTGCTCCGGTTCGCCCGAACGCATGCAGCCGGTATCCACAAAGATGCAGGTGAGCCGATCGCCGATGGCCTGATGCACCAGCAATGCAGCCACCGCCGAGTCTACCCCACCGGAAAGGCCGCAGATCACTCGGCCGCTACCTACCTGGCTCCGGATACGTTGTACAGCCTCTTCAATAAAGGCATCTCGGGTCCAGGAGGGTGAACACCCACAAATCCTGAAGAGAAAATTCTCCAGAATCTGTTTCCCTTCCGGTGTGTGGGTCACTTCAGGATGAAACTGGATACCAATGTGCCCATTGGCGTCGCTCATCGCGGCTAGTGTCCCACTCTCCGAGCGAGCAATGGCGCGGAAGCCGGGAGGCAGCGTACCTACACTATCGCCATGGCTCATCCAGACCTCAAGACCGCCGTCATCGGCATGCAGATCGGCAAAGAGTGAGGCTAAGTGTTCGCCGGCGCCTTCTCCGGTCAGATGGATCTTGGCAGGTCCATACTCTCGTCGCTCGCTGGCTGGCTCAACGTGCCCACCAAGCTGGTGCGCTAGCAGGTGCATGCCATAGCAAATGCCCAGAATCGGAAGATCACTTTCAATGATTGCTTGGTCGATATGGCGCGCGTTAGCATCATAAACGCTGTCCGGTCCTCCCGAGAGGATAATGCCGCGTGCGCCCACCTTTCGTAATGTAGCCAGTGTGGTATTGGCGGGAAACAGCTCGCAGAACACGTGACATTCCCTAACGCGCCGCGCAATCAACCGGCTGTACTGTGAGCCGTAATCCACGATAGCGATCATTTCGCCGAAGGACTCGGCATCGCCGGTTTCAGACGAGACCCGCCCAGTCATTGATCCGGGCGAGGGGTAGCGGGTAGTGGTGTTCATATTGAGCAGCCTGGAATCCTTGAATCTTCTGGTCAAGAGCGGTGGCCTCAATGTTTGAATTATTAAGGCCACACATTACACAGTCACCATTATCGACTACGTGACCTGATCCTGGCAAACGTTCCTGACTGCAGAGGTAGACTTTCCGCTACTTCATGATTGCCGCTGAGACGGAATAGATGGCGGGCAGGAAGTCAGCGATAAGCTGCCAATGGTCGCCAGCGTCTATGCTGGCAAAGAGTTGGCCGGTATTGGTTCCCAGGTAAACACCACAGGGGTCATTTGAGTCGGTACAAAGCGCATGCCGAAGGACCCCTAAGCGAACCTGCCGCCCTGAGGGCAGCCCGTTGGACAAGGACTCCCAATTTTCTCCGCCGTTTGTGGAGCGATAGACGCTAAAGTGTTCTCCTATGTTATGACGGCCCATGCCATCCTCGACCACCGTGTAAATCGTGTCGGGATGGTGGGTGTCCAGAGCAATCGGAAACCCAAATTCGGAAGGCAGGTTGTGCTGTATATCTACCCAATCCTCTCCAGCATTACTGGTCTTGTAGATGCCACAGTGATTTTGCTGGTATAGAAGATCCGGCGTGGTGGGGTGCTGGACGATCCGGTGAACGCACTGTCCGTACTCGGGATATTCGTCCGGCAAGAAACCTGCGCGGGTGTTGCGATTAGCGAATGTCCAGGATTCGCCGCCGTCCTCCGTTCGCATGCACCCTACCGAGGAGATGCCCACCCACATGCGCGCTGTATTCGAATAATCAGGGATGATGGTATGCAGACACAGCCCTCCGGCTCCTGGCTCCCAAGTAGAGCGTGTCGGGTGGCCTTCCAGACCACCATTGATTTCCCACGTCACTCCACTGTCACTGCTGGTCCAGAGGCTGGCAGGGTCAACACCAGCATATAGAACGTTGGGCTGCTCCGACCGGCCGGGCACGATGGTCCAGATATTCGTTAGGCTGCGTTCACTGCTGGGTGAAAATGAAATGCCTTGCTCAGGCTCCTGCCACGTCGAGCCAAAGTCGTCGCTGTAACGCACAAACGTGCCGAAAAAGTCTCCATTGTCGGCGGCAAAGATGCGCGCTCCCGCTCGCTGATCAAGTACCGCTGAATAGATGCGGTGGCCACCCAGAAATGGGGACTGGTAGTTCCAGGTTTCGCGATCACTGGAAGATAGCAAGAACAATCCCCGCTTGGTTCCAACTAGGAGCACGATATCGCCGCTAGATACTTCACCGCGCATGGTCAATAGCCATCCCTTCAGTAAATCCCTATGGTTGCCCAACTGGTTAACGTGTACGGTTTGAGTCCGATTACCGGCACCTTAGCCGCCGGCCACCGACGGCAGAATGTGGAGCGTCGCATCCGATGAAATGGTGGTATCCAGCCCGCGCAAATAGCGAATGTTCTCTCCGTTGAGAAAAATGTTGACAAATGGACGTAGATTGCCGGTCTCCAAACACAGATTGAACCTTATGCCTGGAAATTGCTCATCGAGAGTCGAGATCACTTCACGTACCGTACGCCCCTGTGCCACGGTTGTACGGCGGTTGCCTGTCCGCTCTGCCAGCATGGCCGGCAGCGATACCCGTACCTGGTGCTCTTCCGCACCCAACTGCATAAAGACCTCCTCTACAGTGGACGATTACCGTCAGTATGTCCTCCCCTCGTCCAGTGTACCTCGAGGCCATTCTCTGACAAGTTATCAAAAAAGGAATAGAACCAACGTACTATCTTGCAGGTAGGACGTTTGGAAGACGGTGGCAGAATTGCGGTGAGGCAGGGAAGTATCCCGACATGGAGATGGAATTCGCACCAGCTCGACATTTGTGCTATATCATCCAAGGTATGGCTGATTATAACGCTGGTAAAGCGAAGTAGCGTTTGGGAGTATGTCTAAGGTGGGTGTAGGCACTGTATCGCTGCTAGGCACGTTTCTGGCTGGTTTGGCGTCATTTCTCTCGCCTTGCGTCTTGCCGCTGACACCGATCTACCTGGCTCAGTTGACTGGGCCGGCGATCTGGCAGATGAACGAACTCGATCCGCAAGAGCGCAACGCATTGCGCACCTCGACGCTCATCCACGCTGCCTGCTTTGTATCCGGTTTCGCGGTGACGTTTATCTCGCTAGGCGCTACCGCCAGCGAACTTGGCGCTTTCCTTTCCGACAACCAGCTAATGCTGCGTCAGATCGGCGGAGTAGTGCTCATTGGCTTGGGCCTATATGTGGCCGGCATCCTTCCAATTCCCTTCCTGAATCGAGAGCGCCGGATCAGCTTTCGTTCAGCCAGACCAAGTTATCCCATCTCCTTCCTGATCGGACTTATTTTCGCCATTGGCTGGACACCATGTGTAGGGCCAATCCTGGCGAGCGTCTTGATACTAGCGGCTCAGGCGCATACGCTTGGCTCCGGCGTACTGCTTCTGGCAGTCTATTCGCTTGGACTGGGCATACCTTTTCTGTTACTCGGTCTTGCCTTCGACCGGGTAGCGCCTCAGCTCAAACGACTCCAGCCTTACCTGCGAGCGATCGAGATTGGGACCGGCGCGTTGCTGGCCCTTATGGGAGTGGTCATTTTCTTCGACTGGCTGCTGATTGTCAATAGCCACTTTGCCATTCCTGGCCTGGGATGATGTCGGGGTAATTGGCGATTTTTGGGGAGCCTGTTCCCCCCGCTTTCAAGGGGGAACAGGATTAGGCCGGTTTCAGCCAGATGACTGTGTTCTGATGGGCTAGAGCAAATTGAGCGACGAAGCTATGCTGCTGATGGTCCAGTTTCCGCTGCTATCCTCTACCAGCGTGATCTGCCCGGTTGCATTTGACGTCACCGGCGCCCCGGAGTTCCCCGAACTATCTGGCGTAGGGGTCAGAGTACGGGTTACCATGACGGGTATCGACGCGGTCGAACCACTGACGCTTGGCAGCCCCTGCACTTCACAGGCGCTCACTGGTCCGAGTGTGTTGATTTGCTGCAGGCTGTCCTGGGTGAACTGGCTCTGGGAATACTGCTGTTGCAGACTTGGGGATAAGTCCGCCCAGGCGGACGTATAGTCCTGATTCGATTCGTCCGAGCAGAATTCGTTCACCGTAGCCTCAGCGCCGGCGCTGGCAAGCTCGGTGCCCACCTGCGTGGCAAGTTGGCTCGCTTTAGTGCTTATAGCGGTTCCCAGGATTCTGGCGCCGAAACCGGCGGCGGTACACAGGCCAACGCAGCCGACAATCAGGACTAGCGCGATAATGCCAAGGATAAGAAATACTCTACCACTGCCGCCCTTCTTGGGTGGCTGAGCCGGCGGTGGATAGTACTGCGGCTGGTATGCTGGCTGCTGGGGATACGGCGGATAGGCAGGCGGTTGGGCATAGGGTGGTTGGGCATAGGGTGGTTGAGTGGGTGGCTGGGAATAGGGTGGCTGTGGCGGTTGTGGGTACTGTGGATATCCTTGCTGGCCGCTCGGATCGGTTGGATAACCACCAGGATAACTTGGGCCTGACATCTGTGTTCCCCCTTGGCTTGCTCACACACCGGTCTAGAAAATCAATCAGGAGCCAACCGGCGATCTCAAGGAAATCGTACCCGAACGGCTCACCGCTAGGCGACCCGGACAAACTTGCAGTACCTTGGTAACTCTAGCAGGTTGCCGATTATCACACAAGTGAAATGCCTCACAGCCGCTAAACTTGACTCGTTTCCGAGAAGGGAGCGTGCACTATATTTCCGTGGCTACCCCAGCTTGAGTGAGGCATCTATCTGGTCGATACGCCAGTCACTACCTTGCAGTACCAGCAGGATATTGCCCTGTGAAGTCTTACCGGCAGCCACCGAACCGCTACCCCCGCGGATAACGTCTACTTGTATGGTAACCGTGTTAGCGGTCGTTGTATCCGGGCTGGAGTTGGACCGCGTACAAGTGCTGATTTGGCCATATTGCTGATCGAGTTGCAGGCTCTTTTGGGTAAAGGTCTGCAGACTTATCTGGTCCTCCAGCTGAGAAGAAAACTCCTGGTAAGCGCCACTGTAGTTCTGAGCCGTTTCATCCGAACAGAAGACCAGAACGGCGAAGCGTGCTGGAATCGTCTTTCCTGCCGTATCTAGAGCGCTGGTCACGCCATGAAAGATACCCAGACCTACCAGGCCGCAAGTCATCAGCAGAAGAATAGACAGAATGCTACAGGATATCGAGCACAAGCTTGGTCGCCGCTGTCGAATATAGACTATCTGTGGCGGCGGAGCCGGAGCTTGATAGGGTGGATATCGTTGAGGTAGCTGAGGTGGTGGAGGTTGAGGCGGCGGATACAGTTGTCCATTGGCTGCATGGTCAGGGGACGGCGGTAGGAGGGCCGGTGGTCGATAGGCGGGCGCTACCTGCTCAGTAGGGTCGCGGTCATCGTAGGGTAGGGGAAGTGGCGTATCATCGTCGGTCCGATAGTATAGGTGCCCAGGCGCCGGTAGAGGACTGGTCGGGATCGGCGCCGGATATTCCTCGGTTTGTTCCACCTCGTCTGGCCGACTCGGCTGGTCAAATTGGTGATGTGGATCGAGTGGTGACATTGCGCAGGCTCCTCACCCACACTGGGTTCTTCATTGTTGTGGTACGAGAGACCCTGGCATGCGGTTGTACTGTAGCAGGTGTACCTCTTTCGGGCAAGGATAGTAGTCAGTGATTGTGCACTGGCATATACTGGCCCAGGAGTAGAGAGATCAGGCGGAAGGAGTGTATATTGCTATGTCCGACCCTCAGTGGTCCGCTGTAGAGAAGGCTGTCCAAACCGCTCCGGATGATCCGAACGATAGCGAGGCATGGCAGGGCTACTGGCAGAGACAGGGCTGGTCGTGGCGCCGCATGCCGTTGATAAGCGTGGAGCGCCAACGGCAGCTGGCAAAGTGCCGCGGAGACCGGGTAGATAGCGATCGTGGGCTCTATCCCTTCAAAGGTATTGAGCCGGCGCTCGGTCGCGCAGACCTCGAATGGCTGCTCGCGACCCATGATTCTGAGAAGGGACCCCTGGACTGGAACGACGAGAAGCAGCGCGGTAGGATCGGCCTGGATCTGCGTGGCGCCACCCTCATAGGACTGGATCTACGTGGTCTGCCGCTTGCAGGTTTATGCGGCGGCCTTACCGAAGATGCTTGGCGAAACGCCACCGCCACACAGCTCGAGGCGGCTGGCTTACACCTCGAGCTGTCCGATTTGAGCGATGCTTTACTGCAGGGAGCCACCTTGGAAGGCGCTCACCTCGAGGGAGCGCGCCTGCATCGCAGTAATCTGGAGCAGGCAAACCTCCGATTTGCTCGACTGGAGGGTGCGTATCTTGCCGAAGCAAAGTTGCAGGGCGCGACACTCGTTGGCGCGGCGTTGGATGCCGCAGTCCTCGAAAATGCTTTGCTTGAGGCAACTTTGCTTCGCAGCGCCTCGCTGGCAGGAGCACACCTGGAAGGCGCCCATCTCGAAGGTGCGGAGCTCAATGAGGCCTACCTGGCCGGAAAGGCACTTACCGATGATGCGCTGGCGCGAATTCGGCGATGGCGAACCGACATAAGTAGCCATCTACCGGGCGCCTGTCTCAATGGCGTCTTTCTGGATAACCTGACTAGCCTGGACGATGCCGTCTTTGGCAACGAGGCCTATGGGGGCGCCTCACTAGCGGATCTGCGCTGGGGCGGAGCCAATCTTGCCGTGGTTGATTGGTCACTCCTAAAAGAGCTGGGTGATGCGCGTGAAGCTCTGCAGAGCGAGTGGCATCCCGGTAAAGAGAAAGATGGTCCCACGAGACTCGCCGAGTTTCGCACTGCCGTGCGAGCTAACCGCCAACTTGCTGTAGAGTTACGCAATCAGGGTTTGAACGAAGATGCCGACCGCTTTGCCTATCGAGCTCAGGTGCTTCAACGGCAGGTGCTGCGCGGGCAGGCGCTTTGGCTGCCGGGCGGCTGGCGTGACCACTTGGGCCAGCGAGCGCAAAAACTCGGCTCCTACGCCTTCTCTCTATTCCTTGACGGGCTAGCTGGATATGGCTACAAGCCAGGACGCAGCCTGGTGGCGTATCTTTCGGTTCTTACCGTTTCGGCGGTGATCTATTACCTATTGGGACAGAGTGCGGTTCCGCATCTGTCAGCTATCAACGCGATCGCGCTCAGCTTCAACGCTTTTCACGGGCGTGGCTTTTTGCCAAGCACCATAATCCCGGGGGACTCAACCACTATCGTAGCAGTGGTTGAGGGAGCGGCTGGTCTGGTTATTGAAATTAGCTTGATTGCTACCTTCACGCAGCGCTTCTTTGCGCGCTAATGCGTGCCGGTCATTTCCAATCGAAATCAGCCGCATGATACACTATATGGGTGTAGAACGTCGCTCCGGTGACCTGTACCGGACCAGTCACCGTATTGAGGCTTACGTCGATTAGGCAGTGCCGAAGGCTAGTTGGAGCCTGAAGAGAGAGACTAGAAAGACAATGTCGCAGCAGAGTGGCAAGAATGAGAGCGTGGCGCCGCCGGAGCAGCCTCCGGCTATCCGTCCGGTCGGTGAAGAAGAGCTTACTCAGAGTACACATACGTTGGGTTATGTGGCTCGGCGTGCCGAGCGGATCGCCCAGCTCAATCAACTGTCACCTGATGTCCCTCAGCTTCTCGTCGCGACAGCCGGAGCGCTGCTGGTAGGGATTCTTTATCTAGTCTTGCCTACGCAGCTGATAGTGGGCCCGCAGTGGCTGCTGCTCGCCATTGAAACTCTGCTGCTGGCTCCTCCTCTAATTGCGGTCGTTTTCTGGCGTCGACACCTACCGTACCGCATCGCGCGCGGTCAGGCAGTAGCTCTCTCGAGTATCCTGACTGCGGCGCTCATCGCTTCGGTTCTGCTGCTGGTCGCTGCCATCACCGGCGCCAGCCCCAACCTGGCAGGAAGAGTATTGCTTAAGGCCGGCGGTGTGCTCTGGGCCTGTAATGTATTGGTCTTTGCCGCCTGGTACTGGGAATTTGACGGCGGCGGCCCACGCGCTCGAAAACTGGATAAGCATCAGGCACAAGATTTCCGTTTTCCACAGCAGGAAGAAGGCAATCCTACCGGCTGGGCACCCGGTGTTATAGACTATATCTTTCTGGCGTTCTGCTCGGCCACCGCGCTTAGCCCAGCCGATACCATGCCGCTGACCCAGCGGGCTAAGTTGATGACCATGGCGGAGGCAATACTTTCTTTGGTGATCATCGTGCTGCTGGTTGCCCGTTCGGTCAATATCCTTGGGTGAGGAGGTGACGGCTGCACGCGCACATGTCGCTCATTTCCAGCCGCCGTAGATAGCGTGTCCAGCTCGCAGCCAGAAACAGTCTACATCGTGCAGTCCAGCCTCGAGCATCCAGAGCAGCTGATCAAACAGAGGCGAGGGCCGGTCACCAGAGGCGGGATCGCCATAGTCGTAGCGGAAGAAGTTCCAGTGTGTATCACAGAAGCGCTGGTAGCCGCTCAGATCTCCACGTTGCGCCAGGCTCTGCGCACGCACTAACTCCTCGTATTGGTCCGCGTAGAGATCGGCGACGCGCTGATTACGGGGCTCTACTATATCCGCCAGCAGCAATGCGCCACCTGGCTCTAGACAAGCCGCCATATCGGCGAAGAGCTGGCGTTTGCTCTGGCCATCCAGATGGTGTACGCAAAGCGATGAAGTAACACAACGTAGCGATAGCGGCAGCTCCTCGCGCCAGCCGGTTGCCATGATGTCGAAATCGCGCACCTCAACCCGCTCTCTATACGGGGCGAGTGTTTCTTTCAGCTGGATGCGCATGCTCGGAGAGCCGTCAAGAGCCAGGTACCGGCAGTTAGGGAAGGCCGCCAGCAATGTCTGCGCTAGCGCACCGTCACCCGCTGCCAGCTCAGCAATTGTGAATACTTCATCAGGCTGCGCTGGAATAAGATTCCGCAGAGTGGCGATTTGCTCCATACGGGCCGGTACGAAGATAGGGGCAAAATCGATGAAGATCTCAGACGCATTTTCATCCCAGCACGCTTGCGGCTTCTCTGCTTTTGTTCTTAGCGCATGGGGATGCCGTGCCCGCTGCCTGTTGTTGGCGTGCTGCTCTGCCTGCTTGACCATTTACATTCCCCTGTCAGCCTTTGGTTCAACTGGTCTATATGCTCTCTCGAGCTCTCTAGGTTCTGCTTCCCACCTAGTGAGTGCAGATTTCTGACTCAGTGACACTCTCAATCCCCTTTTAGGGGATGAGCTTCTTGGGAACTCTGGCAGTACGGCTCCACCCTCGCGGGTCTCTGGGATCATCCCAGCAGTTGATCTGCTAGCTCCCCAAGACAACACCCGCCTTGCGACGGATGACCCGTGTCCGGGCGACTACGACGGGCCAGCTGAGATATCTTGCTTCCCACAGCCACCGGTTGTTTATCCCGGCGACTGCCCTGTACAGGACCGGCTCGTCGATACGTGATCGCAACGGGGAAGCGGATCGGTTGCCCATACGCGATGGCATGCATATTCGTGCTGCCCACCACATCCCGGTGGCCGCGAAAGCCACACTCGGGGTGGCGGCAGACCCACTCTCGCCCGTTGGGCGTCTTCTGATACCGCCGGCATGCTGGACACTGGCTGCTGGTTCCCCGTTCGCTGCCGGTGAAGCTCTCGATGCCGACGCGGCTCGCCTTCTCCTTGAGATACCGGATGTCTTTGCCGTACTCCCATTGGCTCATCCGCTGGTGATGATGCCGTCCGGTGGGACGGTTCCGCACCCCATGAGGGTTACCGATAAAGAGGGTGCCGACCTGCTGCTCTTGGCAGAAGGCAATCACTTTCCTGGTGCCCTTATGCCGCAGGTCGCGGACCTGGCGCTCAATGCGGCTGCTCTGCTGCTGGCGCGCGGATTGCAGTTTGCGCCACCGCTTCGAACCTCTCTCACAGCGCGACCGCTTCTTCGCCAGCTGCCCAAGCAGCATGTTCTGCCGGCGTTTGAGGGTGCGGATACCGCGCCCGGAGATGAGGATCGCCTGCCCGGTGTTGGTGCTGACCGCCGCCTGATGAATCTCCCCCAGATCCACCGCCGCGCGCACGGGTCCTGGATCGCTCACCGTGCCGACGACAGGGACCGAGAGATGCAGTTCATAGCCATTCTTCCAGACCAGCTGGCAACCACCTACCGGCTCGGGTAGGGTCGCGGTGTCCAGATGAAAGATGAGCGGCGCTCGTCCTCGTCCCATGGGCAAGAGGATCCGCCCACGGCGGTGAGCCGCTGTGGTGCCGCGCTCGCTCTCTGGCTCACCATCTTGGGTGCCGGCTGGTTTGCGGCCGCGTTCCAGACACACCGTCTGCGCCGGCCAGGAGAGGGGGTAGTAGCGCTTGTCTTTG
>JBKQTH010000131.1:0-4985 GCA_052143275.1 Ktedonobacterales bacterium
CAAAGACTTTCGTATAGCTGTAAGAATCCTAGATGAGCAGCTAGCTTCCTCGCCGCTTGTTCGACGTATCGCTGACGCTTCATCCGGTGAGGTGGACATCCGAGTGACTGGAGCTATCCGCGCTCATGCCCGATTGCCATTCATAGACTGGTTTTCGGGACGCAAAGCGCTGGTATCCTTTCAGCAATATAAGCGGCCCTTGCGGATTGGCTGGTCGGTGGGGCATCCCCACATAACCGCAGGCACAATCGGCGCTTTCGTGCAAGTAGACGAGGACTCCGGCATCCACCTCTTGTCTTGCAATCACGTACTCGCGGACTGCAACCAAGGCCGAGTAGATGACCCAATCCTCCAGCCGGGACGCATGGACCATGGCGAGGTGCCCCGTGACGTAATCGGAAGGCTTAGCCATGTTAAGATGCTGTCGCATAGTGATCCTAACCTTTTCGATGTCGCTCTCTGTCGTCTGTCGGAGGACGTGCCTTATGAGCCGAGGCGACTCCGCGACTCGGCTGAGCTGACCGGTATAGCCGATCAGGCGTCAGTCGAGGTCGGGCAAGAGGTTCAAAAGCTAGGCAGGACCACGGGCCATACCTCGGGGCGCGTCTCCGCGTTCGGCCTTTTGATACCTGACGTTCGGCTTCCTGATGGAAGTTCAATCGCGCTCGATCAACAGTTCGAAATAGAGGGATCTAAAGGGAAATTTAGCCAACAAGGCGACAGCGGCGCCCTCGTGTACAATGGACTCCTTACGGGAGTTGGTATGTTGAACTGTGGCGATGAGGTCGGCTACAGCTTTGCTTCGCCGCTCAGCACAGTGTTCAGTAGCATGAAGCTCCGGCTACCTGGGTAGGTATGGACGTATGGCGACTCTAGCGGAGGCGGAAGCCGCGAAGCGGAAGCTTTCTATGCTGCTGGACGGAGACGAAGGCGTTACCGGCGTTGGTATAACCTCTGTCCGGGGCGGCTTTGGGGTTCGTGTGAATCTTGCTGTACCCAACGTCAGCGCACGAGTACCACAAAAGGTGGACGGCGTACCTGTAGTAACAAGAGTGACTGGGCGTATCAGATCTCACGGTATGCTACAGTCTCTGCTGCGGTCCCATTAGCTCATTGAGGTACAGAACACTTCTGTCTCAGGCTCCTGACCTGCGACGACGGCCGCGACAGCCCGGCTCTGCATAACCCTCATTGTTTTGCAACTGTGGCGCTCCGCAGAGAGGCCCTCATCCAGGCCCGGGTTATCCTTCCGATAGGCGCAGGGTCGCATCTTACAGTCCTTTACAGTAGTCAAACTCGCCTCTAGGCACTGGTGCGCCACCACAGCAGCTCGGCCTCCTGAGCTGCGATTACGAGGAGGATTGGGGTGGTCCAGCGCCGTCCAGTGGCCGCCGCTCCCCTGCTCGCTAGGCTCCTCGGTCCGCTTAGGTCCGAGGTCGTCCAGGGTTGCTGCTAGCAGATCCGTTAGCAAGTTCAACAGGGCTCACGCCTCCGGAGGCGCCAGGTCACGAGGACGCCTAGCTGCGCCTACTGCCAGGCAACACAGTGCTTGGTCCACGTCTGGTCGCCAGTAGTTGACGAACTGCAACCGCCGGTCATTCGTACCTGCGGTTTGATTCCTAAACCAGCTGTGACCTGCGTTTTAGGCTCTCAGCAGTTCTCATCGCTTCACGCCGTATCCGGCGTTCATGTGCCCTCCATGTGCCCTGCCGGGTCTGTGGCCTGCACGCTCCCCAAGCACTCGGGTGGCCCGCCCGGTCCGTCGTAGTCCAGTTCCTGCGATAGCAGATCTACTGGACGGAGGCACGGTATCCTCATCCGCATGCCAGATGAGTCGACGTCCCTCCAGTCGGCAGCATGAACGGCGGTGAGAGCAGTCCGATCGTTGCCGCCGGGGGCGTCATCTTGCCATCCCTGCGGGTGTCCGGGACGCTTACGGTGGCTGACGTCCGGGATGCAGTCCTGGAGCTGCGTGACTCCAGCCTTGAGGATCTGAGACGTCTGCTCGCCGAGTATTCCCGGGCGCGTAAGGCGGGAGATACTACCGATAGCGACATCTTGGCGGCCAAGGTCGAGACAACGACCAGGATGGCCAAGGTTGCCCATCTGCTACGCGTGGGAGCCAAATGGGGCGTCGTGACGATTATCGCGAGCCTGATCAGTCTCCCAGTGGACTATGAGGTAACCGACCTGATGGGGTGGACGCCACCGCCCATCACCATCGTCCGGGAAATGTCACCATCTCAGATGGACGAGCTGAGCCACCAGATCATCCAGCAACTTGAGCAGATGCGCGAGCGGCAAGAGCACCACTAGTCAGTGCTGGCTGTCAGATGGAGCGCGCTGCTCATGCTGCACGCGCTCGGGCGGTTGATCAACCTTCTGATCCGTAGCTACCGGCGCGGTCCTGCTCGTGGTCGAATCGTGCAGCCTGGCGCGTATGTGGACGACTACCCAAGATGGCGGTAGCACGCCAGGGTTGCTGTACTTCACTGCTGTACGGGACGATCGTCACCATCTGATCCGTAGCTAGTGGCACGGAGGTCAATGAAGGTCGCTGGGGCAGGTCAGAAGGTCGTATTGGGTCGATGAAGGTCAGATGTAAGTCGGTCTGGTTGCTGCACTTTGCTGCTGCACAGCAGATCCGTCTGGCCTTGGCAGCTTGATAACTCAACAGCGTGAATCGGGCGCCGCGGTTCCCGTGCAGCAGGGGTTCGGGGAGACAGTAGCCCGGAACGGGCCTGGCGATGCGTGATGTCGTGCGGTTCGTAGAACGTCGTGCTCCGCAGCTCGTCATGGCAGCTGCCGCACGAGATCACGAGATGACCCGTGCCCCGGCCATCCTCGGCCGTTTCCCGTGTTTCCAGCCGACGGGAAGTGTCATCTTGGAGCTTCCACGGTCACCCTGGGCTGCCACGACAAGAGGGTTGCTTGACCTGGGAAAATCACATGTTTGCCCTCGAAATGCAGCTCCACCCGGCCGTCTGGGCGCGTCTTCCGCTTCGCGGCTATCGGCCCTCGACCCAACTGCGCGAGTCTGAAGTCCAGATCATCGACTACGTCGCCCTTAACAATAACCATTTGCGTGAGAATGATCTTGCCTTGAAACATCGGGAAGTGGTCCGTGCGGGACACCGTGGCCCTGAGATGCCTCTCCGTTTTGTATTTGCCATGGAAGGGGACACGGATTTCGTGTAGCAGCAGTGACTCATCGAGGGTCGTCTGGCCGCTACGGTCGGCGGACAGGGCGCCAAGTGATCGCATCTCGCTCTCGTTGTATTCAACCCGGTTACCATCTTCTCCCTCGAAGGACCAATAGCAGTACTGTGTCGGTATTCCTTCGTGCCCGCTGACGGCGAACACCCGACCCGCCGGGCGGAAGCCGCGTCGGGCCAGTGTCACCCCGGATGCCGAGATCCGCAGGTAGATGTTGAGCAGCTTCCCTGGCGGTTCTCCGGACTCGCTGAACTCCAACTCGTAGGTGCAGCGGTTGAAATAGCCCACGGGGGCAGCCAGGCTCTGTAGGGCATCTCGGAAATCTTGTGGAGCGTGTGGACTGAAGATCGCCCAGTATAGATCGCGACCCCATTCCGTTGCGAACTGGTGCTGTGCCACTGGGTCGACAAGCAGAGCCAGCACGAAGGCGATGATGAAGGCATCACCAAACCCAGCGACGAGCTGCCGCTCTCCCGGTTGGTCGGCGCCCCAGAAAAGATTGGTATGGGCGGTCACTTCGCACAAGCAGGCAACGACCAGAACGAGCCCGAGACCGACGATGAATCCTCGTCGGTGTCGCATGAGGGCGGCGTACTGCCGAATTTTGACTGACATTCCCGGTCCTCTCCGCGGGGCTCACCTTCCTCTAGAGAGCGTACTTGCACACGCGCAGCAGATCTTGCCTGCTATCCTCTGAGTCTTCCCGCCCTTCACCTGGTCACTTCTTCGGAGGCTCGTGTGGCGGTGCCTGACTTTCAGTCACTGATGAGACCCTGCCTGGCCGTGCATCAGGACCGCCACCCACATTCACCAACTGACTTGCGCGATCGCCTTGCTGCCCAGATGCATGTCGGCGACGAAGACCGGGCCGTGATGCTGCCAAGTGGAAGGCAGCCGCTTTTCTCCAACCGCGTGGCCTGGGCGGTTACTCACCTGGCCCAAGCGGGCCTGCTCGATCGACCGGCACGCGGCGTTACGCAAATCACAGCCAGGGGCAGCGAGGTCTTGAACCGGTACCCAGACCGCGTAGATATGAAGGTCTTGCGTCAGTTCCCGGAGTATGAGGAGTTCCGCGCCCGGACTAAGCAGCGCAAAGGCCAGCCACCACAGGGCACCATTAAGAATAACGGTGTCAGCCATGCGGACCTTTCTCCCCGTGATGCCATCGAAGACGTGATCGACTCTTCTCATTCCGCCGTAGCGGCGGACTTGCTGGCGCGAGTCCTCAAGCAGTCCCCCGCGTTCCTCGAACAACTGGTGCTCCGGCTGCTCGTGAAGATGGGATACGGAGGGCTGGAAACGCCCACCGAGCATTTGGGCGCCCCCGGCGACGCGGGCCTGGACGGGCTCATCCGCTTGGACCCCCTGGGACTCGATGTCGTCTACGTCCAGGCCAAGCGCTACACCGACCGCCACGTCGGCCGCCCAGATATTCAAGCCTTCGTCGGGGCACTCCACGGTGCCCAGGCCAGCCGCGGAGTCTTCATCACCACGTCGCGTTTCAGCTCCGACGCCCGCGACTACGCCGAACGCGTCAATGCACGTCTAGTCCTCATTGACGGCCCCGAACTCGCAGCTCTTATGATCGAACATGACTGCGGCGTTATCATCGAAGAATCTTTTGTCCTGAAACAAGTAGATGAGAATTTCTTCGAAGAAGCCTAGATATTTCAAGCAATACATTGACGGTTGTCTTTACGATAATTGGCCTAGCTATTAACGGTCTTGGCCTCGTATTTGTTGCGGTACAACTTGTGCTGGGACGGCGG
>JBKQTH010000132.1:0-6913 GCA_052143275.1 Ktedonobacterales bacterium
CTGAACGTCAGCGGCATGCTGAAGAACCACCATCTGGCGCAAGCCATCGGCGATGTGGGGTTCTCTGAGTTCAAGCGGCAACTGCTCTATAAAGCCAGCTGGTATGGGTCCCGAGTGGTTCTCGCCGATCGGTGGGAGCCCTCCAGCAAGCGGTGTAGTGGCTGTGGCTGGCTCGACAAGGACCTCACCCTTTCAGATCGGGTCTTTCACTGCCAGCAGTGTGGGCTCGTGCGAGATCGGGATCTGAATGCCGCCATCAATCTAGCAAAGCTGGCCGGGAGTTCCTCGGACAGTGTAAACGCCTGTGGAGCCGTCAGCGCTGGCGCGAAGCACACGCCTCGCGTGAAACTGGCGGCCGTGAAGCAGGAACCAAACGCTGAGCATGGCCTGTCCATACTTGAGTAAGTTTTGGAGAACGGACGTATACCATGCTACTAGCGTGTATCCTTGTTTGGATCTGTCGTATGCCTATTCAGGAAGTCCTCCACATCACTTCGCTTGTATCGGTAGACGAGGCTGGCAATGTGATATGCCTTCAATCGTCTATTGGGATCTGGATCGTTCCGGTAGTCTGCTACCGTTTGTTCGGAGACTCCCAACTTCTTGGCAACATCTCTCGTTGTTAACCATTCATCTTGCATACATACCTCCGAGTACATTGTAAGGTCAGTCTTGCAGCCGGGTAATCTCGGCCAGCAGCTCACTCAAAGAGCGAGCCAGTGCATAGGCTCGCTCCTGAGCCTCGACCAGAGACTCTGTGGGGTTACGAACGCCAACCTGGAAGGTATTCTGCATTTCTGCCTGTATCTGCGCCAGCCGCTCAGCACTCAGTGTTAGTCTGCCCGAGCTGCCTGGCGGAGTGTAGCCACTACCACTCTGGTTCAGCACCTGGGTGGTCTGGGCGCGCACCTTCTCCAGGTTCACTCCTAAGGACTCCAACACACCTGCGGCAATGCCTTCACCTTCGCGGACTAGGCCCAGCAGCAAATGCTCGGTGCCGATATAGTGGTGGTTGAGACGGCGCGCCTCATCCACCGCCAGCTCAATCACCTTCTTAGAGCGGGGAGTGAGACCGATGTCGCCCAGAACGATGCGGTCACCACGATTGATGATAAACTCGACCGCGCCACGAACTTTACCCAGTTTCACCCCGAGGTTGCGGAGCACCTTGGCCGCCGTACAATCGTCCATGCGTATCAAGCCCAGTAGCAAATGCTCGGTGCCGATGTAATTATGGTTGAAGCGCTGGGCTTCTTCCTGGGCCAGGCTCAAGACCTTGCGAGCCCGCTCGGTAAACTTGTCGAATCGCTCTTTGTCGTTCATGGGGTGAGCCTGCTCCGATCACTCTTCTTCCTGGCGAGAAGGCCCGGTACAACTATCTCGAGATCAATGGTACCATGTATTTCTCTGTTGAGTAGGGATCGGAAGTGAATGGGAAAGAGAGTTAAGAACAACACCAGACTCTCTGGTGATCTCGGATTTGTTCAGCTGGAAGCTTCTGTTGCAGCGGGCTTCATAAATAAGCGTGCTGGTGAACTAGCCCATTGACCTCAATGCCCCTGAGGGAGATGGCGCATTGCGTGCGATCAACACCACAGCGCTCGTGCCTCCCGCTCGCACCAGTCCACGAACTGCGCAAGCTGCAGCCTCTGTCCGACCAGCCCTTGAGCAGGCGCGTTTTGACGAGAGCCAACTGATGAAAGAAACAGACCCGCCGGACACCAGAATCAGCTGTACCCGCCCGGAGACGATGTCCGCGAAGTTGTGCGTGGCTCTCGTTTCAACGGCAAGGTGCGGATTCTCCGCAGGATGCAACTCGGCGTCATGATTTCGTTGGAACTCGAAGATGCCTCTCCGACCAGTGCCGCGCTGCTCGCGGTGCAATGCTGGGTGGAGAAGATCGCCGAGCGGGAGACGGCACGTATCATCGCCAAGTGTGAGCGCTATACAAGCCAGGGCAAACCGATCCCTCGGTGGGTCAGACAGGGAATGGATGAAGGGTTTCGCCGGGTGCAGCAGATAGAGCACCGCGTCCAGATGCTCCTTGGCATCTTTAGAGTCTATGGCGTGCTGCCATTAGAGTATAAGCCGGCATACACTGTAGTGGATTTGGTCACACAATACTTGGATAAGCTGGAGCTGGAGACCGCCGAGCGGATCGCCGTCCTCGAGGCGGCCACGACCGGCAGTATGTCCGCTCTCGACGCGGCGCAGCTCAATGTGCAGCGGGCCGGTCACGATCTGACGCTCTTGGAAGGGCTGCGGATGGCCGGCAACATTCCCCAGGCTCGTGATCGCTGGGTGGAGATGACTGGTGACGAGCTCGAGGATGACGAGCGGGAGGAGGTGGTAGTCAATGGCGCCAGCCCTTTGCCCCTCGCGCGTCGACAGTAAGAGGAGCACTGCTAGCGACACAGCTCGTAGTGGCATTGACAGACCAGGCTCCACGAACTCAGGGGCACACCTGGACGGTTGCCGACTACGCCATCCGCGATGCCCAGTTGGCAGCACTGGGCGTTCGGTCCTTTCGCAAGGACGACCAGATGCCTACTGCCGAGTGATGTCGGCCAAGAATTCAGCGGAGGTACGGATTGGAATGTCGCTCAACGAATCAAGCGCTAGGAGATCCGTATGTCCGCCGATGATACAGGTTGCCCTGCCACTGACAGCACGTTCACGGCAGGCTTGGGCCCTGCAGAAACTGCGCAGGTGTTCGAATGGGGATGCTGTCATACCGTCTCACGGTGAGCAAGTCACTATCCCCGCTGATGATGACGCTCGCGCCGCCACTCACTGCCAGCTCGAGGACGAAGTTGTCTTTGGGGTCGCGCGCCACCTGCAGTTGCACGGTGATCGTGGTCAATGTTCCTACAGTGGTGAGCAGGTTGACGAACTGTATGCGCTGGGCTGGGCTGGCGTACTGGTCGAACTTTGGGTACTGCAGCACGCCATACAGCTCGCGGAGCAACGGCAGCGAGATCAGGAGTTTGCCGTGGTCAAGAGCGAAGTCAACTGCGCGTCGGGATGTCGAGGTCGGAACGAGGAAGGCGCTGATGAGCACGTTGGTGTCAAAGACGGCGCGCACCTCAGACCTGAGAGTCATTGCGACTCGTTTGTGGTGCGCGCTTCCTCGCCCTCAAGCAGAAGCTCCTGCAGCCGCTCTTCGGTCAAGCCCCGCTCTTCTGCCTGCTTGCCGACGGTGTCCATCAGCTCACGCAAGGACTGGCGGCTCGTTGCGGCCTCCAATAGGTGCAGACTCACCAGCGCTTCCAGTTTGCGCCGCATCTCAGGAGTTGCCTGCTTGAAGACGCGTGCTGCCGCTTCATCCAATTCCAGTGTGACGGGTTCCGTCGCCATACCCTTTGCTCTCTCTAGCCACGTGCGCTTCGCTGCTCTACCAAACCAACAACAGTATGCCACATCGTATATCCGCACGTACACGCGCTTGGCTGCCTTAGAAACCGTCTTCGCCAGCCAGCCAGCCAATCTACCCGAACTTTGCCTGAATTGTTGCAAGCATCAGCCAGTAGCGTCACACAGCTATCCCTTCGAGCACACCATAGGGAACCACTACCGGCTGCACGCTGGAGAGACGTAAGCCGGCAGCATTGAAGAGGCTCTCATATTCAGCATTCGTACGTTCCCGCCCGCCAGTGAATACCAGCATATTGATGTCACTGAGGAGTGTGGGCGCGGCAGCGCTCGGATCCTCCGGAATTAGCCGTTCAATGACCAGCACTCTTCCGTCTTTCGGCAGGCCGCTTCGGCAGTTTCTCAGAATGGCCACGGCTCGATTATCGTCCCAATCATGAAGCACGTTGGCCAGGAGGTAGCCATCGGCCCCCTCCGGAACCGCGGCAAAGAAATCTCCGGCTATCACCCGGCAGCGATCGGCGACATCTGCATTCTCTAAGGTGGCACTAGCGCGACTCACCACCGCAGCCGTGTCGAAGAGGGTACCTTGCAGATGGGGGTGCCGCTGCAGTATGACTGCCAGAAGCATCCCATTCCCACCGCCAACATCGACCAGGTTGCGCATCGGCGAGAAGTCGTAGCCGGCGGCGACGCTAGAAGCGAACGCCGCAGTGCGCGCGGACATGGTGGCATCAAACCTCCGGGCATTCTCCGGGCGTTCGGCCAGGAACTCGAAAACTTCTACTCCATAGGCGGCTTTGAGTCCCGGCTCACCGGTTCTCACTGTGTGGAGTAGGTACTCGAACGAGCGCACTCCCCCGAGCGTCTCCACCAACATCGCCCACGCCCGCATCGATGCTGGAACACCGGTTCGCAACCGGTCGCCGAGCGGCGTGAGACTAAAGCGGGCAGGCTGAACCTCGGTGAAGAGGCCGAGGGCGGCGAGCAGCCGGAGCACCCGGTACAGTGATGGCTCGTGAGTCTCTGTCGCCTGTGCCAGATCCGCTGCGTCCTGTGGGCCGCTCGCCAGAAGATCGGCGATTCCGAGTTCTGCCGCTACGTAGACTGCCTGAGAGATGTGGATGCCCTGGATCAGCCGGAGGACGGCTGCCGCTGCCGCCTGCTCCTCCACTGTTGGCTCGGCTCCGAATGGGCTGCCTTCGCGAGAATCCGAGTTGAGGTCGATCATTGTCTGTTCCTATTCTGCAGCGCAGATGCCATCCGGATCGTCGTCATAGGTGCCAGAGGTATAGAGCGCCGCTTTGCGGTGGCCATTGTTGGAAGTATAGAAGAGGGGATAGGAGATGCACAATAGGATTATGCATTGCGAGTCAGCGGCTCTCCCGCGAACTGCAGGTGCGGCGAGACAATCCGCGCAAAGCGAGGGCCCAGCTGACGCGACAAATTGAGCGGCTGACCGAGGCGTATCTATGGCAGGCGCTGCTCGGCAAGTACCCCTTCGAGTTCGGCGATCCGTTCATCCGGCGTCATGCCTCCATCCTATACCCATAGCACAACTCTGGCTGAACTGTTACGTCTGCTTGCTACAGCCCTCATTGACCGAGTAGGCACTGAGCATTTCAGTGCGGCGTTTCATGCCCTGTTACGATTTGTCTGGTTGGCTAGTGTTACCTCTAGATACTAGCGCCACTCTCGTATTGGCAGGCAGTAGAATGAGGTATCACAGATGGTCGTGGCACGGCTGGAGGAGCCTATTCCTCTCCCGCGATCCTTGCCCGCACGGCAAATCGAATCCACATTGTGTGGCGACGAGCGTTCCCCCGGCTGTACATCATACAGCCATCCAGCGACACACCGGACTACCCTATTCGTCCGCTGGAAGGGTCTCATAGCCTGGAATGTGAGCGTTTCATCCTGCTCTACCAACGGCAGATTCTCAATTATCTCTGGCGGATGACCGGTGACCGAGAGAGCGCCTTCGACCTGACCCAGGAGGTATTTCTGCGCGCCTGGCAACGTTTTGATCTCATTCGGGACTATGACCAGCCCCTTCACTGGCTCTTTCGGGTGGCGACCAACGTCGCTCTTACCTATTTAAAACGCCGCTCATCCTTGGTAGGGAGCGCCGAACCACTAGACGATCGCCAGGATGTGGCCAGCAGCGATCCTACCTGGCGGCTGGCTGAACGAGATCTGGTACGCGAGACCTTGTTACAGTTGCCACCCAAGCGTCGAGCCGCTCTGGTCCTGCGAGAGGTGTACGGAATGAGCGCATCCGAGGCCGGCAAGATACTAGGCATGTCGCAAGCCGCCGTCCGTATGGCGCTCTACCGCGGCCGTGAGCAGTTCCGTGCCCTCTATCTGGGAGTGGAGGGCAACCACGATGGAGAATAATCAGCGGGTGATGTGCCCACAGGGTATCAGCGCAGCGCGCCTTTCTACTTGGCGCGACGGCGGCCTCTCCGCTGTCGAAGCCCAGCGTCTGGAGGAACATATCCAGGATTGCACCGCATGCCGCCAGGTACTCACCGACTATGACGCAGTGGCGCGTGCCCTACGCGGCCAGCGGGAGCTGGAGCCGAGCGACCGTATTCTGCTAAGCGTGCAAAGCCGGGCAGCATCTAGGAAAGCACGATCTCTGACTCTGAACCGAACACAGATTCTAAGCGGACTGGGCAGCATTGCGGCCGTGCTGGCGCTAGTCGGGCTCTTCGCCGCGTTGTTCGGCACGCACACCTTGCGCGGTCCGATTGGAGAAGCGACTAAGACGGTTACCAGGCTGACACCTACCAGCTTACCGGCGACTCCCTCCCCGACGCCGAATGTCTTCAGCCCCAGTGTGAGCTATCAGGCTGCCTGGGGCTCGAATGCAGTCACCACGACCGACAGCATGAACATCGACGCCACACACACGTTCACTGCCATTGGTGTGAGCGACGGCGGCAACCCTGTATATTGCTGCAGCAGCGATGGACGGTTCCTCATTGCCAGGGATTCCAGCGAGCCGATGGCTACCGGAGGCCTATATTTCCGTTACTGGGCTTATGACCTGGAGACCGGCCATCTACGTTTGGTGGCAACGGGTGCTCAATTTGCTGGGTTCCAGGGGGTGAGCCACGGCCTGCTTATTCTCACCACCGATGAAGGGCAACTGGAGGTGGCAAACCTCGCCGCCGGAACTATTACTCCGCTTGCTCTTGCGACGGCGGTGCAATACCAGGTAGACGCCTTTGCCTGGCCGTATCTGATCTATGAGGCCACTGCGGTCGTCGGGCAGCCGAGCACTACTCGTGTGTATACCTATAACTTCGAGACCAACCAGGATACCCCGTTGCCAGCCCTGCAGTCGTTCGAGGCAGCCCACGGCAGCCCCGAAGGAGAGGGCGGAGGATACATGATTGCCGGCGACAGCCTCTATGTCAGCATAGTCACTGACCAGAACCCGGCGGATCCCACGAGTGGCGTGACGAGCCTCTACGAGCTGGAGCACATCCTGTCCAGCGGTACCGGGGAGCAGTTGCTGGCCACGTTCAACGGT
>JBKQTH010000133.1:0-6625 GCA_052143275.1 Ktedonobacterales bacterium
CACCGTCTGGTATATTTGTTCTAGCAACCAGGTAACGAGTGCTGTCCTCGTGGAGAGGCAGACACCGGAGGGCAACCATGCAGGTGCGGCGGGCCTACAAAACCGAGCTCTCCCTGAATGACTGCCAAGTCACGGCCTGCAAGCGGCATGCCGGTGCCGCTCGGTGGGCCTACAACTGGGGCTTGCAGATCAAGCAAGAACGTTATAAGGCGTGCAGGAAAAACCCGACGGCGTATGACCTGCACCGTGAGCTCAATGCCCGGAAAAAGACCGAGATTCCCTGGATGTACGAGGTCTCCAAGTGTGCCCCGCAGGAAGCGCTTAGAAACCTCGATGCGGCCTTCACCCATTTCTTCCGCAGGTGTGCGCCTGCAAGAAGCAAGGGAAGTGGCAGGGGAAGCTCGGCTACCCGCGCTTCAAGACCAAGAAGAAGGGGCTGGGCAGCTTCCGGCTCACCGGCTCCATTGTCGTGTCTGCGGAGGCGATCGTCTTACCTCGGCTGCGCCGGCTGCGACTCAAGGAGCGCGGCTATCTGCCGTCTGCCGGAGTGAAGATCCTCTCGGCCACCGTGAGCGAGCAGGCGGGACACTGGTACGTGTCCGTGCAGGTCCAAGAGGAGCTGGCGGTACTCGAGAATACCGGACCAGGGGTGGGGATCGATCTGGGGATCAAGACTCTGGCCACTCTCTCCGATGGAACGGTGATTCCCAACCCGCGCCACCTCAAGCGGCGCCTCAAGAAACTCAAGCGCCTGCAGCGAATGGTGAGCCGGAGGAAGAAAGGGAGCCACAACCGCAAGAAAGCCGTCCGCACGCTGGCAAGACTCCACCGGCAGATCAAGAACCAACGTCGCAATACGTTGCATCAGGTCACGACCAGGCTGGCGAAAACCAAGTCAGTGCTGGTCATTGAAGACTTGAATGTGAGTGGTATGCTGAAGAACCATCATCTGGCGCAAGCCATTGGGGATGTTGGGTTCTACGAGTTCAAGCGGCAACTGCTCTACAAAGCCAGCTGGTATGGAGCTCGCGTGATCGTGGCGGACCGGTGGGAGCCCTCCAGCAAGCAGTGTAGTGGCTGTGGCTGGCTGGATGAGGAGCTCACTCTCTCCACTCGCACGTTTGCCTGCCCGTGCTGCGGTCTGGTGCTCGACCGAGATCTGAATGCCGCAATCAACCTTGTGAAACTGGCCGAGAGTTCCTCGGACAGTCTAAACGCCTGTGGAGCAGCCAGCTCTGGCGCGGAGCCCAAGGTCCGTGTGAAACTGGCGGCGGTGAAGCAGGAACCACACACCAGGTTTGGCGTGTCCATATCTGGGTAAGTTTTGGAGAACGGTGGTGGCTATGTTTGGAAATTGGTCTGGAGCCAGGGGCAGGGCTCTCGCTATTCTTGGTCTGGGTGGAACAGTTGTGCTGCTCATAGTAATGGCTCTGCAGGGCGTTACAGAAGCGGCCGGCGCCGATTCACTGGTGGCGCACCAATCCACCACCTCCAGCGCTCCAGTCGATTTTCCGGTCGTAGATCCCAACTATATCTATCAGGAGCTATACACGCTGGCGACGCAGTTTCCACACCGGGAAGCCGGTTACGATACAAACCTGCCCCCCAGTGTCAATGGCCATGATGAGTTTGCCGCTGCCTGGGCGGCGGAGATGGTGCGAGATCTAGCCGGCTTTGGCCCCCAGGTACGCCACGATCCTTTTCCTATCGCTGGCTGGAGTGGCCGTCCGGCCCTAACTCCCGCTTTCAACGTGGAAGTAACTGTGCCTGGTGTCACCGATCCAGCGCAGATGGTGGTGATTGGCTGCCATTACGACGGTGAGGCCATCTCAACCCAATCGGCCAATGATGACGCCAGCGGATGTGCTATTGAGCTGGGGGTGGCCAAGGCTCTGGCAACCTACTGGCGAGCCCATCAGCTTTATCCGGCACGCACTCTGCGCTTTGTCATCTTCGATGCCGAGGAACAAGGAGTATATGGCTCATTTCACTACGTCAACAGCACCATCAATGGTGATAGCAGCAATGTAGTCGCCATGTTCAATGAAGAACAGAGCGGCATTGCCTATCCACTTCGCTATCTCGGCAAGACCTCCAATCCTTTGCTGCCTTTCTATGCCTATCTATCTCCTTTGGTGGACTCGCAGCTCTATCCGGACCAGAGCCAGCTTTCGGCGGCGCAGCAGCAAAGCATCACCCAGTTCCGCAAGCTGATGGCGGCGGCGGTGGCACCGGTATTTGCCGCGTTTCGAGCACTTGGCTACCAGAGTCTTGACTATCATGGTGCGAATGGCAAGCCAGTATCACAGCCGGTGTTTACGCCGGATCAGACCAGCAATGTGCAGCTGCAGGACGACACCCTGGGGAGCAGTGACCAGATAGCGTTTACCCTGGCGGGTGTACCCGATGCCACCTTTGTGGGGAATACGACGTACTACGATTTCAATACACCACCTCCGCCCTGGTCCTATCCGAATGATCAGCCGCAGGATACCATCCAACTGATGAATGTGTATGCCAGTGGCAGCACTGAGCAGTCACCGGCTCTGACGCTGGCCCTGGCGCTGCCGGGTATGCTGACCACCTGGATGTTGAATCAACCCAGTGTCCTTGGGAGCGTGAAGTGGGATCACTTGCCTATTGCCGCAATAAGCGATATTGGCTTGGCGGAGCCTGGGCAACCGCTGGCGCTGGATGCGCGCGCTTCCTATGATCCAGGGAGCAGCGGCGGCAGTGAACTCAGTTATGCCTGGAACTTTGGCGATGGTGCCGCCGCTACCGGCGTCTCGGTCACGCATACCTACCAGAGCTCGGGCACTTATACGCTGAGCCTGGAAGTGACCTCGCCCAGCGGCGGCACACGCAAGGTCGACAAGACCATCACCGTCAGCGGCCACCCGCCGAGTTACGCCAACCCCTATGTCAACTACCCGCAGACCGGGAGCCCACCAAGCAACCAAGCGGTTCATCTTCCTCCGTTGAACTCTGCATCGTCAACCGCATCCTCCATCCAGCCGAACCGGTCTAGAGATCTTCTCCCTATTGCCTTGATTGTGAGTGGTATAGCAGTGCTACTGCTGATTGTTGTCGGGTCGTTGATCTGGTGGCGTGGGCACGACAAACGGACGGCTTCATAGTCTTGGTTTCGTTTGGCCTCGACGAGCAGCTCGCGCTCGAGTTCACTAGGACGACCGGCAAGGGTGTTGGCAGTGCGGGCGTGGGGTTGTGCCGCCCTACTGCATCGGCCGGGTGCGGGTGCGGCGCGGTCTGGGGCTCTGCAGGAGGGGTCTCGTCGGAGAAGAGCGCGTCCAGGTGGGCGCGGATGGCGGCACGCGCCTCTACGGCAAAGCGGAGGACGAGCGAGTCGAGCGCCGCATTGGCCAGCACGTGCGTCGCATCGAAATAGAGTTCGCGGCCCCACACCAATCCCGCTTGCTGGCACTGCTCCACAATCAGCTCAAAGAACCGGCGAAAGATCTCCAAGCCGTAGCGGACACGGATGCGGGTGAGGCTCGAATGATCAGGCAACGGCTCATCCAAATTGTAGCCCAGAAACCACCGGACACTGAGTCGGTCTGCTACCAGGCGCATGAGCAGGCGTTCCGAGCACACATTTTCGAAGACCATGACCAGTTGCAACTTAAAGAAGACGATGGGATCTACGCTGGGTCGGCCACCGGCCGCATAGCAGTCCTGGACCAGGTCGCGCACGAACGAGAGATCGAGTACCCGCTCCACGTGGCGGTAGAAGTGGTCAGCGGGTACCAGTTCGTCGAGGGAAACGGCGGGGCACCGGCGTGAAGCACCAGGCTTTCCTGCCCATCATGGTGGACTCCCTTTCAGCCGCAGCACGGCGACGACCCGAGCGTGGTATGAACCTGAGGTCGATGACATGCGCTCGCTACAACGCCTGGTAGTAGTGCGCGATCGGAAAGAGGGTGTAGCCCGCCTTCTCGTACGTGCGACGGGCGGGCGCATGGCCGGGATCCCCGCCCGTTCCAACGATGGCGATTCGCATGCCTGCCTGTCGCATGCGCTCGATGACGATGCGATTGAGCTCGGTGCCCATGCCCCGGTTCTGGTAGTCCGGATGCACGGCGAGCAGATCGACTACGCCCCTGAGGGTATCATGGTTCAGTTCATACGCAATAAATCCAGCAACCGCTCCGTCCACCTCCGCGACGAGCGCGATTGCTCCAGGCGTCTCCGCACAATAGCGCCTCACCTCCTCGCGCTGGCGCTGCTGCCAGTCGGGGTGTAAGATGGCATCGATCTCCGGTCCGAGGACGTTACGGACTGAGGCGAAGACCGGCTTCCACGCCAGCACAGCCAGCTCCTCGAGCGCCTCTAGATCGTTCTCCCGTATTGGGCGAATGGAGAGTTCCATATTCTCATCTCTTCCTGTTCCACTAAGGCCCACTCCACCACTGCTCGACCTCAGCTCCCGAACACGCGCTTGAGGTACCTTACCACCCAAATGCGCTCGCCTTCAAACAATAAACAGCTCCCTTGTGACGATACCGACAGGTAGTCTTAACGAGAGCCTTTTTCAACAGGTTCGTCCGTCCCTACAGTGACACTTACTGTGTGACCACGTGCGCCAAGCCACCCTTTTTGAGGACCGTGCTCTATACTGTTCATGGTTGTTCCTGTTGCATGGCCATGGCACACATCCACGCACGCAAGCAGAGGAGAGACGGTCCATGGGTGACTTGGGTGAGACGAACGTGACGCTAGGGATCATGACCGAAGGCTGGGGTGCCTACCAAACCCAATTGAGCGAAGCATTGGCTCCGCTCAGCCTAGCGCAGCTGGCGTGTCGCGCCGCTCCATCTCTGCGCTCTATTGACGAGTTGGCACGGCACATCATCGGGGTGCGCGCAGGCTGGTTCCACAATATCCTCGGTGAAGGGGATGACGTGTTTGGTGCCTATCACGACTGGGACCAGCCGGATGCCCCAGCACGGACAGCGCAAGAGCTGGTGAGCGGACTCGCGGCTACGTGGGGCACCATGCGGACCGTGCTCGCGCGCTTCACACCCGACGACCTCGCCCACATGGTGACGGGCGAACGAAAAGGCCGCACTTTCGCGTACCCGCGTGGCTGGGTGGTTTGGCACGTGCTTGAGCATGACCTGCACCACGGCGGAGAGATTGGCTATTCCCTGGGCATGCAGGGTCTCAAAGCGCTCGACCTGTGAGGTCATCAGTACCTCGCGGAGCAAGCGGTTGCCACACCTGCCCATTAGCCCTGCCGCATCGGAGTGCATTCGGCCCAGTCTGCCGACCCCTGCAAGACACGTCCTTCAGCGGCCAGAACGGGGGGAAGGCACAGTGGCACAAGGGAAAGCAGCAGGGCTCGAACTGCCGGCCATCGGTCGCTGGTGGGAGGTACTCGTGGAGATCCAGGCGCGCATCGCTCACCGCTTCGCACGAGCGGAGGTGCGCGAGCGGGCCGGTCGGTACTTGTTTGGGCTGCTCGACCGTGTGGAACGGAAGAACGGGTGGCAACTTGCCGAAGCCATCGGCGAGACCGGGCCGCAGGGGGTGCAGCGCCTGCTCAATGTCGCAGCCTGGGATGCCGACGGCGTGCGAGATGACTTGCGCGCCTATGTCGTGGACGCGCTGGGGGATCTGGCTAGTGGGGTGCTCATCGTCGACGAGACTGGCTTCTTGAAGAAGGGCATGCACTCGTGCGGGGTGGCGCGCCAATATACCGGGACAGCGGGGACCATGAGCAACGCGCAGGTCGGCGTGTTCCTGACCTATGCTTCGGCACAGGGCGCGGCGTTCATCGACCGTGCCCTCTACCTGCCGCGCAGCTGGACGCGTGACCCACAGCGCCGCGCCGCCGCGCACGTGCCGAAAGGTCTTCACTTTGCCACCAAGATCGTCCTGGCGCAGCGCATGCTGGCCTGGGCCTTCGCCACCCGGGTGCCTGCCCGCTGGGTCACGGCCGATTCGGGGTATGGGCGGTCGCACGCATTCCGGCAGTGGTTAGAACGGCGCAACCAAGCCTATGCCGTGATGGTCCCCAAAACGACGGCCGTGGAGTACCAGCGACGGCGAGAGCGAGCTGAGCAACTGGGGCAGCGACTCCCCCAGGGGGCATGGGTGACCATTGCCGCCGACGGAGCACGTGAGGGCACAGCCACGCATGAGTGGGTCTATCTCCCGCTCTCTGAGTCCTGTGCCAAAGGAAAGCGCCGCTGGTTGCTGGTTCGCCGCTGCCCTACCGATCCGAGCGATCTGGCCTACTATGTGGTGTATGGCCCAGAAGAGACGCCGCTGCCCGAGGTAGTGCGGGTGTGCAATCGCCGCTGGGCCATTGAAGAGGGCTTCGCCGAAGCCAAGGGGGAGGTGGGCTTAGACCAGTACGAGGTGCGGACCTGGACGGCGTGGCACCGCTTCATCACGCTGGGTCTGCTGGCCCATGCAGCGCTCGTGGTCCTGAGTCAGCGAGCCCTCACCGCTGAGACCCGTGCCCCGGTGGTCAGCGCTCAAAAGAGTTCATATTGGATGTCAACCGGTAGATGTCAACAGGCCGGCGCCGGCCTGTTGAGCAAAGCAGGATCATAGGCCGCACCGGTGCGCAAGAGTTGGTAGATGACCCGTAAGAGCGCTC
>JBKQTH010000134.1:0-4851 GCA_052143275.1 Ktedonobacterales bacterium
GCGTGAGCGGCACATAGAACACGGCGATCCACGCCACCACGAGCACGTCGGCACGCGATTGCAACTGCAGGGCGACGATGGCGAGGATCACGACCGCAGTGGCAAGCAGGACAGCCAGCGCCGGACCGTAAAGCGCATAAAGGTAAATCGTCAGGTGATAATCTATCGGGCGTCCCCAGTTTTCATAGTTGCTGAAAAACGCGTCACGCCAGTTGCGGCTCTCGACTGCATAGGATGCCGGGAAGGCCAGCGCAGTGTAGATCGTGTACGGCCCGGCGACCAACGCGGCGGCGCCGAGATACGTCGCCAGGCCGCGCAGGCCGAGCCTGTGCCAGCCCGCTTCAGGCGGGAAGAGCCGCTCGCAGGCGTAGAGTGCGAGGGCGATGCCGATCGGCGCAATGCCAATGCCACCTTTGGTGAGGTAGCACAGCCCCAGCGCGGCTCCCCCCAACACGAGCCAGCGCAGCCTGCCGGAGCGGTACGCCGCCAGCAATCCCAGCACCGTCAAGGGTGTCAGCAGCAGGAGCGGCGTATCCGTCATGTCGCCGAAGGCGTAGCCCTGGCCGAGCAGCAGCGTATAGGGCGCGAATCCGGTGAACGCCGCACCGGCGAGACCCGCGGCCGGACCATAGAGCCGCCGGCCGAGAAGATAGGTGACCACCATGCCGGCCACCACGAACAGCAGCCCCGGCAGGCGCATTGCGAACGGCGTGTAGCCCAACAGACGCATGCTCAGCGCCGCCGACCACATGCCGACGGGCGGAATATGCAGCCAGAAGTGGGTGTTATTCCAATTAAGCGCCGTAGGCGGCGTCAGCGCCGCGATATCGTAGAGCGTCGGCTGTAGCGGATGTTGCGCCAGGTGCAGGGCGACAACGGCATGGAAAGCCTCATCCCATGTCCCAATGTACGTGTGGCCCAGGTGATAGATGTGCAGCCCGACGGCCCCGGCGACCATCACGAGCAGCACCCACACCGACCAGCCAGTTGCGAGTCGCTTGAGCATGTGCGACGCGACGTTGGGTCGCGCGGCGGCATGCTCTTGGCGCTCGGTTCGACTGACGTGCTGTATCGTCATGGGAACTCCCTTCGGTGAGCAGTGACCCAGCATGGCGCTTGAGCCGCGTATAGCGTCGTCAAGACACGCGACGCGCAGTGAAGCGCATCGTAACGATAAGAAGGACCAAGAATGACTGCTCAGCTTGTCAGCTTCAAGCCGGTCACAGCCATTATCGTCTCATGCGTGAGCTCTGCATCCTCGATCAAGCGAACGAGATCGAGCAGCTTGACGGGAGATGCGTTGCCCAGGTTCAGAATCTCGCAAGGGGGCCTGAGCTTCAGACCCTCTGCCTTTGCTTGTGATCGACCGCGGACTAGTGTAACATAGTCGCGCCAAGTGCACACAAGTGCACATAGGTAGTGGCAATTATGCATGGCCATGCATGTCGAGGCGTGCCTGCCCACAGAAGTGAAGACGAAGATGAGACGTATCCGTGTCGTTGAGATCGTGGGCAACGGTGAAGGCGGTGGCACGAAGTGTATGGCCCGCATCGCGAGCAATCTCGACCCCGATACCTACGAAATCACGGTTATCTCGCCCGAGGCCCCATGGCTGGCTGATGTGTGCGCGCAACATGGCGCACGCTACAGAACGCTGCCGATGCTGAGCAGCCGCCTAAGCCCGGCCCTGTATGCTGAACTCTCTACACTGCTGACCCAAGCCCAGCCAGACATCGTCAGCACCCATGGCACGCGTGCCGCATGGTATGCTTTGCGTGCGTTACGGGCGAGCGCCGTTCGGCCGTACCTCGTATATAACGAGCACCTCTTTTCCTTCGATGCGCGCCGAGGCCCCCTACGCTGGCCTTGGATTGCGATCGAGCGGTACATATGTAGGCGCGCCGATGCTCTGGCGACCTCATGCGCCGCCAATGCGGGCTGGGCCGAGTCTCGGGGCTGGATTAGGCCTGATCGCATTGCTATGAGACACTATGGCATCGAGCTGGAGGCTGTTCGCGATCAGGCGGCGCACCGTGTTCCCCGAGAAGCGTTCGGCATCGCGGACAGCGCTCCAGTAATCGGCTCGGTCGGCAGATTGATACCCCAGAAAGGGCTTGGCTACCTCTTGGAGGCGGCCGCACAGCTGGTCACCCAGGTACCGAATGCGCAGTTTCTACTCGTTGGTGAGGGTGAGTTACGTCCTCGCCTGGAGGAGCAGTGCCGGCGTCTCGGCCTGACTCAGCATGTGCGCTTCCTCGGCGCGCACTCGCAGCCATGGCGCATCCTTGCCAACTGTGACGTGATCGCCCTACCGTCCACCTATGAGGGCCTGCCGCAAACCGGCCTCGAAGCTCTCGCGGTGGGGAAGCCAGTCGTCGCCACCCGGCTGAACGGCACTGCCGAGATTATTCGCTCGGGGTACAATGGCTTGCTTGTGCCCCGGCGCGACGCGCGCGCCCTGGCCGACGCCATCTTGCGGTTGCTGCGCGATCCAGAACTCCGGGAGTGCCTAGCTGCCAGCGGCCCGAGTTCTGTCGCGGAGTATAGCGCTCAGATCATGATCGCGAAGTTCGATACCATGTATAAGACGCTCTATGCGCAGCGCGAGCGAGGGGCGGCGGAGGAAGCGGCAGTGCCGCGGCGCTTCGGCGCTGACTGATACCTGAACCTTGGCTTAGCTTGTGTGATCGGAGCAAGGTTGAGACCGGCAGCCACTTCAGTGGAAGAATGCCTGCAATGTGGTATCGGTCAGCAGTGGGGCGGCAGCGAAGGTAAGCTGCCCGCTGGCAAGCCGCCCAGGTCCCGTGGCCACTGAGAGAGATTGCCCAGATGGCGCTCTGATCGACACATGGATGTCTACGTCGGCGCCCGGCTGGCGCTGGAGCACCACTGTGTAGGAGTGAGGAGCAGCCCCAGGCAACAGCGCAACCCGCGGGACCTGCCACGAGAAGCCGATGGTGACCGTGGCACCCGGCGCAACCGTGAGCTCGCACGCCAACGCCTGGTGGAATTCCTCCGAGATTTGCAAGGAAGCACATGGACCGGAGATATTCTGCCCAACAGCCGGGTTGGGAACGATCACGCGCACGACGTCCGTATAGGTGGGCGGTGGGAGGGTGTCTGCCGGCACGATGTAATGATAGGTAAGGCTCAGCTCATGCTGCGCGCCACCGTGCGCGTCGAGCATAATGTTTTCGGTCGCAGTCTCAGTGATGAACGGGTTGACCGGTACGCCGCTCACATTGGTATCCACGATTTCCAGGCTATCGCCGGATGGGGAAACAACCTCTCCGGCAACGTTCATCTCCATCAGCGAATCCTGCACACTAGCATTGGTGGAGAACAACTGCAGATCCTTCGTCAAAAGTGCTTGCAGCAGTGCGTGTCCTAGTGCCGTTTCTTGCTCTGGTGTCAGCGATTTCAGCTTGGTCGTGATTGCATCGAGCATGAGCGCATCGATATCTCCCACCAGCGTGCCACTGGCCCGGACCGAGCGCATCCGCTCAACCACATTACCCGCAGTGAATGTGCCGGGCAATCCCTGGATGGTGATCGGCCCAATAGCCGTCAATATATCAGCGAACACGTTCTGCGTGGCAACGATGATGCCGCCTACCCGCGGCCCACCCTCTTCCTCAAAGTGATTGTAGATGCTCCAGCCGGAGATTGTCAGGTCAGGGTCAAGGTTCGCATCGCCCAATTGCACCGGCGCATGTGAGACAGGCATCCAGTTGTCTACTGGAGGCAAAGTAGAATCTGCACAGACCTGTTGCAGGCAGTCAAGGGCAGAGAGACTGTGCAGCTGGATATTCGAGGAGAGTACGCCCTGAGCAAACGTGAGAACAGCATAGTGTGTGATTACGCCGCCCGTCGGGCGAAGCACATCTGGATTCTCCTCGATGAATAGAATATTCTCAGGACTTTTCAGCCCTAGTAAATTGTTTGAGTCGTCGAGCAGAGCGCTCGTGGCTGCGAGCGCGACCGTCACTGTCTGGGCCAAGCTACCCATAGCGCGTACAATTGTATTCATTGCGGGTGATGGCAAAGACGGCACACCGCCTGAGAATGAGCCCCATTCGCTTAGCGCCTGCTGCCATATCTGGATAGCCTGTGTAATATCCTGCTGTGCCGTTTCTATGTCAGAGATGATCGGGTGTGTGCCTCTGGCTCGCAGGACTCCACTTGGCCCATCGAGTATGCTGTTAGCGTAGCCAGCGAGATCGGGTTGCACCACACGAGCCGCCGCGACTAAGTCTTCTCCGGACTGCACCATCTCCAAGCCGAGCCGCAGGGCATGTACCCAATCTCCTGACGAGCCGATACCTAGCTCTCCAATTACTGACACCGTGCTCTGTAGACTACTGATGTCCTGCTGAGTCGCGGCAAGCTCGGTGGCGAGCTGTTCTAGCAGACCAGGCTGTAGCAGATTCGACTGCGCCATGAGCGTCTCAATCCGGGCCAGACGGGCTGGCAGGTCTTCGCTCGCAGATTTAGCAACCATCTGTGCCTTGATCAGCCAAATCGCGCTTCCGGCGGCCAGATTGACCAGGATGATAAGGCAAAAGAATATACGGGCGAGCAGAACCGCATTAGCCGCTGGTAGCAGGCGCTCCCAAATGCGTTTAGATGTCCTTTTAGACATCGCCGGCCTCGCCCTCCACCATAATACGCTGACTGCCTGGCGATCGCCGACGATCTTCACCCATCGGAGGTAGGGTCATCTCGGGCCCTGAGCTGGGTACGGCTTTGCCAGCTTGCGAGATACCCGCCAATCCGACTGCTGCACAGAGAAGACCGGTTACCTGCCCGCTGACCAGTACAGGATCGCTGACGCCAAACAGGAACAGTCCG
>JBKQTH010000135.1:0-26474 GCA_052143275.1 Ktedonobacterales bacterium
AATGACGGGACTGCTGACGTTTCTGCGCCAATCGGAACGTGCGGCCCATCCACTGGTCGGCGATGGCACCGGCGAGCATGGTGCGACGTTCTGGCGTTTCGTCTTCGGTGGCGGCCTGGCCCTACCCTGGCTGCTACAAACGCTGACATTGATCGGTCGTCCCAGCACGAAGCCGCGCAGCACGCGCAGCATCCTGATCTCGCTACTCGTTCTCACCGGCGGCTACCTCCTTCGTCGCACAATGATCGCAGCTGGACATACGTCCAGCAGGGATGCCGCGACGACGCTATGGAATGCGAGAAAACAGTGACCAAGTAGGGACCTACCGCTGCGGCTGGCGGACACGAGGGGACAATGGGCCGGCGAATCAGTCACTGCGCACCTTGCCCGCTGCGGTTCACGCTCCAGAGACATCCCTTTGGTACGCTTCCTGCAGGTCTACTGGAAGGGGCCGATAGATGAGAGGAGTCGGTGGACTATGACCACACACCAGAAAGCGCACTGGGCTGCCACACCACAACGAGCCGGGGACGTGCCACAAGGAATTGTTCCAGACGCGCGTAGCACGAGTGCCGCAACCGGGAATTCGCGCGGATTTGTGAGTGGACACCGCACACCAGCAGCAGCTGACGACGCACTCGGCGTACTACGGTATGTGTCCCAATTGTTCCTGTCGAGTGAGTTCATTGTCGACGGCGCAAATGCGTTTCGCACGCCGGGCGAGCGCGTGCAGCAGGCGGCGAAGCTCGGAATGCCCAACCCGGAGCTCGCCGTAAAGGCGAACGGCGTGGCGATGGTCATTGGCGGCACGGCCCTGGCGCTGAACGTGGCCCCGCGAGTCGCGGCGACGCTGCTCGCGTGCTGCCTGATCCCGACCACCCTGGCCGGCCACCCCTTCTGGAAGGAAAGCTCTGAGGCGGGTCGCACCCGCCAACGGACGCAGTTTCTCAAGAACCTCTCGATGCTTGGTGGGCTGCTGTTCGTCGCGTCCAGACAGCGACCGAGGTCGGCGTCCAAATTGCCCTAGGCTGGTGAGAAATGAGCCGTCCTGGAGGGTCACGCCATGCCCGTAGCGCGGACGAAGCGCACAAGACGGTGGGCGCGGTACGCGCTCGCCAGGCTGAGCCCGTTCGAAGTGCCAAAGCGCATCTTCTTCGTACGTGATCTTCCACGAACCGCAAAAGGAGCCGGCGACCGCAGTCAGCTGGCGGCGCTGCTCGACCCAAAGGAGCAACGGTCATGATTCGCAGGGGAGTTCCACCCAAACCGGGTACCGGCATAGCCGTCGGCGGGCACAGGACCCCTCCGTGTTCACCTGTTCCCGGGTTCTGGAAACCGAGGGCAAGACCCTCGAGCGCGTCGATTCCGTCTCTGACAACAGCCTGGCTTTGCACTCCGCACTCCGGACCTAACTCACAAGGAGTTTGCGGATAGCCTGCAACTCTTTACGGCGTGCCTTATCGGCTTCCGGATAACTCATCCCGAGTTCTTGCAGCGTATCGAGAATAATTTGGGAAACAATCACGTGTGCGTTCTCTTTGTCATCGGCAGGGATGACATACCAGGGTGCTTCCTTTGTGCTTGTTGCGCTCAGGCACGCCTCGTACGCCTTCCGGTACTGATTCCAAAATTTCCGCTCTGCGATGTCAGCCACGCTGATCTTCCAGTTCTTTCCAGGATCATCAATCCGCTCGAGAAAACGCTTGCGCTGCTCATCTTTCGAGAGGTGAAGGAAGAATTTGATGATCCGGGTTCCATTCCAATAGAGATGGTGTTCCAAATCCACGATGGAACGATATCGCTTCTCCCAAATGGTCTCGTCGATTAATTCATCTGGAAGCCCTTCGCTGTGGAGAATCTTCGGATGTACGCGAACGATCAGCACTTCCTCGTAATAGGAACGATTAAAGATGCCAATGCGCCCACGCTCAGGCAAGTGACGGTTCGTGCGCCAAAGAAAATCGTGTTCCAGTTCCTCGGCACTCGGCTGTTTAAAACTGGAAACCTCGCAACCTTGTGGATTGACGCCGGACATCACATGCTTAATAGTGCCATCTTTGCCAGCGGCGTCCAATGCCTGAAATATCAGCAGTAGTGAATAGCGGTTAGAGGCATAGAGCAGGCTTTGCTGAGCGCTCAGTTTCTGGATGTGCTCACGGAGTATTTCTTGCATTTGTTCCTTTGACTCGTAGATGGGCTCCATCCGCGTCGGCCATTCCTTGAGTTTGACCTTTTCGCCCGCTCTCACCAAAAAATGCTTGGAATTGATAGTCATAGTCATTTCTTCTGCCCATCTCGCTGCGTTATTCATGTTGGTCTACGTATGGGAGTCATCTTCCCTATTCCCTGCTCGGGCCAATTTTTAGTCGTGTAACTATCGTGGTGACCTCGCCCCTCGTTCAGTTCATTACCCCCTTGACGATGTGCGCGGGGTCATTCTGCGTTGAGTCCGGACCCGATGACACCTGCGGCCAATTCAGCACGGATCCGTAGAGGTCGCGTTGGGTCGCTCACATCGCTTAGGAAATCGCTATGATCCAGGTGGTAACTGCGCGTCCAGGTGTCTGCGAAGACAAGTCGTGCGCTGGCCACCCTCAGTACACGCGCGGGGCCATTTCCAGGGTTGATACAGCGTCTATCAGGCATAGGCCGCTCGTGCTCAGAGCAGCGGCGGCACCTCGCGTGAGATCGGCACGGACAGCACCGCCGGGCCGGCCGCCCGGAACGCCCGCCGCAGCGCGTCCGCGACTGCTTCCGCCGACGGGGCGTGCTCTGCTGTGCAGCCGTATCCGCGTGCGATGGCGACGACGTCCAGTCCCGGCAGGTCCAATCCCGGCACGCCCGGCGTGTCCAGGAGCTCGGCGAAGGACTTCAAGATGTCGTATTCCTGGTTCACCGGCACCACGTACACCACGGGCAGCTGCTCGCGCGCCGCCGTCCACAGCGCTTGCACTGAGTAGTGGAACGAGCCGTCACCGATCACGGCGATGACGGGTCGCCCACGGCCCGTGTGCCGTTCAGCCAGGGCGATGCCCATCGCCGCCGGCAGCCCATAGCCCAGCCCACCGCTGGCCATGGTGAAGAATGATGCAGGTCGATTGATCTGTACGTAGCGGTGGAGCGCGGCGAGGTTCGACGGGGACTCCTCGACCAGGATTCCATCGTCAGGCCACTCGCGCGCCAGCGTGGCGAACAGGGCCGCTGGCGACAAGGGTGTGCCCACTCTGGGAGGAGGCGGAGCTGCACGTGGCGAGGGCAGCGGTCGATCGGAGGCGGGCACCAGCGCGGCCAAAGCCGCGCATGCCAGGCCGGCGTCGGCGAGCAGGCTGTCACCCACCGGGGCGCGTGCGGCCTCGTCCGGATCGTCGGTGATGTGGAACAGGTGCGTGCCGGGTGGCACGTACTCACCCGGCACGTACGGATAGTAGCGGAAGACGGGAGCACCGATGACCAGCACCGTGTCGTGTCCCCGCAGCTGGTCGGACAAGGGCCCAATGGCAAACGGCAGTGTGCCTTGGAACTGCGGGTGATCCTCGGGGAAGCCCGCGCGCTCCGACGCCGGTGGGGCCCACACTGAGGCGCGCAGTTTCTCGGCAAGCGTCACTGCTGCCTGCCAGCCCCCGCTGCGATCGATGCCCGCCCCCATGATCAACGCGGGGTTCCGGCTGCTGGCCAGCGCATCGGCGAACGACTGCAGCCGGTTGGGGTCGGGCGCGACCCGCGTGCTCACCTGCCGCACCGCCGGGCTGCCCAGAGCGGGTTCATCCCAGTCGTCCATGGGCAGGGCCAGGTAGACCGGACCGGAGGGCGGCTGCACGGCCGTAGCGTAGCCACGCATCAAAGCCGCGGGAATATCCTGGGCACGTAAGGGCTCGTAGCTCCACTTCACGTACGGCTGTGGCAATTCCGGAGCGCGCCGGTTGGTCAGCCACGGCTCGAGCACGGCCATCGTGCGCGTCTGCTGACCCGCCGTCACGATGAGTGGTGTCTTGTTATGCCAGGCGGCGACGAGATTGCCCATCGCGTTGCCGGTGCCGGGCGCGCTGTGCAGGTTGACGAAGGCCGGATGGCCTGTCGCCTGCGCATAGCCATCCGCCATCGCGACAACCGACGCCTCCTGCAACGCGAGCACATAGGCGAAGTCGGACGGGAAGTGGGCCAGGAAGGTTTCCTCGGTCGAGCCGGGATTGCCAAATATAGTGGTCATTCCAAGGGAGCGGAGCAGATCGTAGGTCGTTTCGCGCACGGTTGCCATGAGAAGCCTCCTGCGGCACCGCGCGGTGCCGCGTGCGAGATACCAGAGTCCATTCTAAACCGCTCGGTCAGGGACACCTGCAGCCCACGGAGCACGGTCTCCGGAATGCCTGCCGTAGACATATTCGCGGTAGCGGCCACAGACCTCGTGCGTGGCACGTCTGACCCCAGGGTCCATCTGCCTGGTGCGAGCAGTATCACTTGCCTGCACAAGCCATGCCACAAAGCGTGTTTGGCAGAGGAGTCGGTGAGATTTTTATCTTGCTGTTGTCAGGTGCCCCCGATGTGACGGACTGCGAAGCCAAAGCTGCACGCTTGCAAAGGTATGCGGAATTGCGGTGGAGTCTGGTCACAAGCTCACTCGCCTTCCAGGCGAGTGAGCTTGTGACGAAGTTCGCACTTGCAAGGCCAGACTTTGGAAGTCTATACTTTTATGTTAGAGGGCAGTCTATATGCAAGAGATCTCCGATGAGGTGGCTCGCGCCGGCGGCGAGCTACGTGCTTTGATTGGGCGCCTATCCCGCCGATTGCGACAGGCGCAGACGGCAGATGAGATTACCCTTTCGCAAGCATCGGTGCTGAAGCGGCTGGAGCAGGACGGACCCGCAACTACCGTAGTGCTTGCGGCCGCAGAACGAGTGCGTCCCCAATCGCTGGGAGCGACGCTGTCAGCGTTGGAACACTTGGGGTTGGTCGCACGACGTCCCGATCCCGATGATGGACGCTGTGTGGTGATCACGCTGACCCCCGCCGGTCAAGAGGCGTTGGACGGTGTACGCCGAAATCGAGATGAATTGCTGGCCCGCGCGCTTGCCGATGGCTTCACCGAGGGGGAGCGGCAGGCACTGATTATGACTCTTCCCTTGCTGGATCGCCTGGCCCGACTATTGTAAGGATGCTGCTCGGGCAAGTTGACTGGAGACCATTGGAGTCGGGGGAAGACAGATGGAAAGAGTTGGAGAAATATAATGGCAGAGAATAGTCGTCATGGATTGCTGGGCCAGGGTGGAGCGCACGCTCGGCGGATCGAGAGACCGGTGGGACCGCATTACAAGTGGATAGTTCTCACTAATACCACGCTGGGTTTGTTGATGGCGACCATCGATGCCAGTATCGTGTTGATTGCTTTGCCTGCCATTTTCAAAGGAATTGGCATCAATCCTCTGGCTCGCGGTGAGTCCAGTTACTTCCTTTGGCTCTTGTTGGGCTATATGGTGGTCACTACTACCTTGCTGGTCACTTTCGGGCGCATCTCTGACATGTTTGGGCGCGTCAGATTCTACAATCTGGGCTTTGCCATCTTTACGGTTGGCAGTACACTGCTGGCGTTTACTCCCGGCACGGGAAATACTGGGGCGGTCGAACTTGTCCTCTTTCGTTTGGTACAGGGTGTGGGTGCGGCCTTCCTTTTTGCCAACAGCGCGGCCATCTTGACCGACGCCTTTCCCCTCCACGAGCGTGGGCGCGCACTGGGAATCAACCAGATTGCCGCTATTGCCGGATCGTTTATCGGGCTGATTCTGGGAGGAATTCTCGCGGTCATCAACTGGAGGCTTGTCTTTCTGGTCAGTGTGCCGGTGGGCCTGATTGGTACGATATGGGCCTATACGATGCTGCGTGAGACCGCAACCATTCGCCAGCACCAGAAGATCGACTGGCTGGGAAATATTACCTTTGCCGCTGGCCTGACGATACTACTCCTGGGTATTACCTACGGTATCGAGCCCTATGGAAGCTCAGCCATGGGATGGACCAACCCGCTGGTGATAGCGGCGATCGTCGGTGGTATCCTCCTTCTGGCGGCCTTTATCTGGATCGAGCTGCATGTAGATGATCCCATGTTCCGGCTCGACCTCTTCAAGATTCGCATGTTCGCTACCGGTAATGTAGCCGCCTTTCTCTCCGCGCTGGGACGCGGCGGCTTGCAGTTCATGCTGATTATCTGGCTTCAGGGGATCTGGTTGCCGCTACACGGTTATAGCTTCGCAATTACTCCGCTCTGGGCCGGCATCTATATGACTCCCTTGCTGCTGGGCTTTATCTTGATGGGTCCAGTAAGCGGCTATCTCTCTGACCGATTTGGGTCGCGCGCCTTTGCGACCGCCGGCATGCTGTTACAGGCCGTAGGTTTTATCGGGCTTACATTCCTACCTGCCGACTTCAACTACGTGATATTCGCCATCCTCATCTTTGTGCTTGGCTGTGGCTCGGGGCTGTTTACCTCGCCCAATACCAGCTCCGTTATGAGCAGCGTCCCTCCAGAGACGCGTGGCGTTGCCTCAGGCATGCGCGCGACGTTCCAGAATGGCGCCACTCTGGTCAGCATCGGATTGTTCTTCAGCATCGTGACTATAGGTCTGGCCGACGCACTGCCATCTGCGCTCTTTGCGGGGCTAACCAAATACGGCGTGCCGGCCGCTGCGGCAACCGAGATTTCTCACTTACCGCCAACCGCCGCTCTGTTTGGAGCATTCCTGGGTTACAACCCGATCGGCGAGTTACTGCCACCGTCACTCCTTCACGCACTCCCGGCCGCAGACCAAGCGGCTCTCTTGGGCAAGACTTACTTTCCAGGACTAATCTCGAGTCCCTTTATGAGTGGATTGCATGCGGTATTTTACATTTCGGCAGTTTTGTGTCTCATCGCCGCCGGAGTCTCGTTCACGCGCGGCAAGCTGCAGACCGTCTCTACGTTGGTGCCGGAAGACCGAGAGGATCAGGATGCCGGGGCTGTTCATGAAGACCAGCTGACCATCGATGTTGAGCCCGTGGCCGAGGGCGAGCCGGATGTCACAAGTCGCCGGTGATAGGGAGTGCATGGCGTCCTCGTAAAAGTCGGGGATGCCTGGAAGATTGACAGTTTTGAGAATCCACCGAGCTAGAGAGATACTGAATACAGGCGCACTCAACGCAAGGACCAGAATGGCTCAGTGAGGCCAATCGAGACGAAGACTGCCTCTGCCTCGTCCAGCGTTTTGCGACGCCAGTTGGGGTCACGTGGATCATTGCTGTACCAGTTGCGTGCGAGGCCCCAGACCTGATCCAGGGAGATGACTGCGCCGTGCGGCTGGCCCCAGAGCAAGCACCAATTGTTCGCATGCTCTTCCGACCGGAAGAGTAACATCGTTTTTCAAGTGAAGACAATGTTGTCCCACCACTGCTTGGACGGCACTGAGAAGTGGGCAACTCCTGGCGCATCAACGACGACTCCGTTGCTAACCAAAAGGGTCATCGAGGCGTTACAGTCTCCGCAGCTGGCGAGGATCCGTCCATCTCGCTTGAGCATCGCCAGAACGCCGAGAGCGTCCCAGATGCAGTTGCCCCAATAGCTACGACCATCCACTTCGACCTGAAAGGGCGTGGGTACAGCCGAAAACGGATTGGCCATCAGGATCTCGTCGCTGTCCCGCTGCAGTACGATAACATGGCCCTGCGCCAGCCGCTGGAAGGCTGCCACGACATCACCGGGCGGGCAAGCAAGACCAGCGGCGACGGTGGCAGCTGTAGGAACAGTACCTTGCGTAAAGAGGACGTCATAGATGTAGGATCGTACCTGTTGGTCAAAGCTATCGCGCTCAGAGATCATCGCACCTCTACCTCTTTACAGCTGCATCAATGACAAAGGCACGAAGTAACAGTGGGCCGACTCAGCTCGCGCATCTGCCACATTATATAAGATGCAAGCCTGGTAGTACAGCCTTGGTGCCTAGCGAGCCCACTCTTGGAGTCACGAAGGACCTATGGCCTCGCCCGCGACAGAGATACCAGACCAACCCAAGTCTCCGCGAGTATAGCGGGTACACCGCGAGCAGCACAGTCTGGTCCGGCGCCAATAACAATAAAAGAGACTGCTACATTGGTTAGCGCCAGTTAGCCACGTACTGCGTTACTCATTACAAACACCAGGTTGGCGGGACGCTCGGCCAGGCGGCGAGTAAGGTAGGGATACCACTGGGTACCATAGGGGACATAGACGCGCACGTTGTATCCCCGCCGGGCAAGCTGGTCCTGCAGGTCACGACGGATACCATAGAGCATCTGGAATTCGAAACGGGCGGCTGAGAGCCCATGCTTGGCGGCGAATCGGCACGTCTCGGCGATGATATGCTCATCGTGGGTCGCGATAGCCGGATAGACACCGTGTTCCAGTAGAGTATGCATCAGCTCGACAAAGGCTGCGTCTACATCGGCTTTCCTGGGATAGGCAAGTGCAGCGGGTTCAAGGTAGGCGCCTTTCACCAGCCGTACTCGGGTATGGCTCTCGATCAGTCTGACCACATCTTTGGGGGTCCTATAGAGCATCGCTTGCATGACAGTGCCCACCTGCTCAAATTCGTGTCGCAGATCCAGCACCATGTCGAGAGTGCGCTGTGTGTAGTCGGAGCCTTCCATATCTATGCGCACAAAGATATCTAGGTCACGGGCGTGGCGCAGCACACAGATCACGTTCTCGCGGCAGAGCTCTTCGCTGATGTCTAGTCCAAGCGCGGTGAGTTTGATGGAGATATTGGCCTCCACGCCACTTGACCGGATTCGGTCTAGCGTCTGTATGTAGTCGCGTGCTGCGGCAGCCGCTTCCGCACCGTCAGAGACATTTTCACCCAGATGGTCGAGTGAGACACTGATATGTCGCTGGTTGAGGGACTGTGCCACCGCCAGCGCATCTTGCAGCGTTTCTCCAGCGACAAAGCGGCGGGCGACCCGTCTGGCTGCGGGATTGGAACTCACAAAATGTCGAATACCGTCCTGGCGAGCCAGGAAGAGCATCGTGTCTTTCAGCATGCTGTATCTTTGCTCCTCGTCATCGAGAGTGCTACACGCCCAGCGCCGGACGTTTGACTACTGCCATAGTTGTCTCTGCTGATCCATGCATGCACTAAGTATAGCGTGCTCTACAACATATCTTGAGATGTTGACGTGCCAGCCACTGGTACGCGGGAAAATTATTCATTACTTTAGTAGTTCTTTCGAAGATCAAGACGTGCCAGTGGTCGAGATGGTGACGTCGTACTCGCCGTTGGAGCCACCCACTCCCTGGCGAAACCTTCCAGGAGACCTTACTCAACTCTGGTCCTTACTTGACGCTGGTTCGGCTCGCTGCCTATAATCGGCGGGGTATCTGCTTCTCCGGCCCATTGAAGTCATGTCTGGAGGTCAACTGTGGCGCGTAATGAAGACACCATGATCATTGAGGATATCTACGCACGTGAGGTCCTGGACTCGCGCGGCAATCCGACGGTCGAAGTAACCGTGACGCTCATGGGTGGCGCGCAGGGCAGCGCCATAGTTCCTTCTGGAGCTTCCACCGGCAAACATGAAGCTGCCGAACTGCGCGATGGCGACCCGAGCCTCTACGGCGGCAAGGGTGTCCTGGCGGCGACGAACAATGTCAACGAGGTGTTGCAGGATGCCCTGACTGGCCTGAATGCGCTGGATCAGGCAGCACTCGACGAACAGATGATTGAGATGGACGGCACACCTAACAAAAGCAAGCTTGGAGCCAATGCCATTCTCGGCGTCTCGCTGGCGCTGGCCCATGCCAGCGCCGCCGCGCTTGACCAGCCGCTCTATCGTTACTTAGGCGGAGTATCCGCGCGTACGCTACCTGTGCCAATGATGAACATCCTCAACGGCGGCAAGCATGCCGAAAACTCTACCGATCTACAAGAATTCCTTATCCTTCCGGTCGGAGCGGTAAACTTTGCCCAGGCAGTGCGCTGCAGCGCCGAGATATATCATACCCTGAAAACAGTGCTGCATGACCGCCAGCTGAATACCAATGTCGGGGATGAAGGCGGCTTCGCCCCCTCGCTTGGCTCCAATCGTGACGCGTTGGATCTGCTGGTGCAAGCCATTGAGATTGCCGGCTATAGACCTGGTCAGGATGTCTTTCTGGGGATTGATGCGGCCGCTAGCGAGTTCTATCTCAACGGCAGCTATACTCTGGCTCGAGAAGGAAAGACCCTTTCCGCCAGCCAGATGATCGATCTGTATGAACAATGGATTGCCGCCTATCCCATCATCAGTCTAGAAGACGGGCTGGACGAAGACGACTGGCAGGGCTGGGCCGAGCTGACCAAGCGCCTTGGCAGTAAGGTGCAGCTGATCGGGGATGATCTCTTCGTTACCAATACCGAGCGGCTCAAGCGCGGTATACGCGAGGGCGTGGCCAATTCAATTCTGGTCAAGCTCAACCAGATCGGCACGTTGACGGAGACACTCGCCGCTATCGAGATGGCAAAGCGTGCGGCCTATACCGCAGTCATCTCACACCGCTCCGGCGAAACCGAGGATACCACCATAGCCGACCTTGCGGTCGCCAGTAGCGCTGGACAGATCAAGGCAGGCGCCCCCGCGCGCTCGGAGCGTGTAGCGAAGTATAATCGTTTAATGGCCATTGAAGATGAGTTGGGCGAGAGCGCGCAGTATGCCGGCTTCTCGGCTTTCTATAATGTACCCGCGCTGGCCGATCGCTCGTAGGTTCGGCTCCCACCCGAGTTCATGCCTGCTATACCAGGAATCACACAGGGAGTACAATTTTGTATGGAGTCCAAAGAGAATCGGTCCACAGATGCTCTGCCACCAGCCAAGCCGGAGCAGCGTGATACGGTACCTACCATCCATTACCGGCTGAGCTATCTAGCGCGTAATGTCGAACATGGGCCGCAGAGCGCAATTGTCTTGCTACATGATCTACCTGGCGGAGCTTTCACTTGGATTGACGCGCTGCCGAAACTTGGGTCAACCGCGCGCTCAGTCTATGCTCTCGATCTACTGGGCTATGGAGAGTCGGACCGCCCGTGGCCATCCGACACCTCTATATGGGGTCACGCCGATAGCCTGTCTTACGCCTTTAAGCACCTCGGACTTACCCAGATCGTGCTGGTAGGTTTTGGACTGGGCGGCGCAGTCGCGCAGGTTCTGGCCACCCGCCTCTACCGTGAACAGATCGCCAAGCTGGTGCTCATCGACAGCTACGCGTATCAGTGGGCGTTCGCTCCCAACTGGCCACTTCCGGAGATGGAGAAGCGCCAGGACCCGGAGGCGGCAATGCACACGCCAATTGATCAGATGCTCGGCGATCTGCGTAAAACGCTGCCGGTGGCGGCAGCCAATACTACCTATCTTGCCGGAAGTAAGTTGGATGCCTATATCAATGAGTGGAATTCGAATCTGGGGAAAAATCTACTGTTCCAGCACATCCGCTTGATGAATTCTATCTACATGAATTCAGTCGCCTCGGATCTCCGCCTGCTGGATATACCGGTGCTACTCATCTGGGGCGACTCCGACCAGGTCACTCCGCTATCGCTTGGTCAGCGGATGCAGAGTGAGATACCGGAAGCGCGCCTGGAGATCTTGCGCTCCACTGGTCATCTGGTGCTGGATGAGGCTCCGGAAGCAGTAGGCGGACTCATTGCCGATTTTGCCGGCAATCCTACCTTGCCCTAAGCCAGCGCACATAGACATGGGCCATAAGCCTGCTGGCGGATTCTTGCTGACAATCTATTTCAGTACCAGATCGGCCATTATTTGTAGGGCTTCGGGCTGCGTGGTGCCACAGATGAGAGTAGTCGCACGCGACTTTTTCCACGGTTCTAGTAGCCCTGCGATGCGCTCGCGTGGGCCGCAGAGCGCTACCTCGTCTACCAGTTCATCGGGTACCGCCTCGGCCGCGCTCTTTTTCTTGCCGTCCAGATACAGATCCTGGATTTCTTTGGCGGCCGCCTGATAGCCATAGCGACAGGCGAGGTCGTTATAGAAATTCTTGCCGCGCGCGCCCATTCCGCCGATATAGAGTGCCAATTGGGGCTTGAGCGTTGCGCGACAGGCGTCTACATCATCACCCACCACGACATGGACGGTTGGTGCGATATCGAAGGGCTCGGCCGGCTCGGCGCCTGTCTTTCGTTTCGCCAGGCCCTCGTCCAGAAGCGGGAGGAGATTTGCCTCACGAGCGGGCGAATAAAAGATCGGCAGCCAGCCGTCGCCGATCTCTCCCGCCAGTTCGATGTTCTTTGGGCCGATCGCCGCAAGATAGATAGGGATACGGGGGCGGAAAGGATGGATAGTGAGCTTGAGTGGTTTGCCAAGGCCGGTTCCTCCTTCGATTGGTATATGATACTCCTTGCCCTGGTAATTTAGGGGGTCCTTTCGGGCCCAGATCATGCGCAGAATCTCCACATACTCTCGGGTGCGCTCCAGTGGTTTGCCGTAGGGCTGGCCATGCCAGCCCTCTACGACCTGCGGACCGGACACTCCAAGTCCAAGCAGCACACGTCCCTTACTGAGCAGGTCAAGCGTCGCGGCCGACATCGCCGCCATCGCCGGCGTTCGCGCCGGTATTTGAAGGATAGCGCTACCAAGCTTGATGCGCTGGGTTAATGCGCCCATCCAGGCCAGCGGCGTCAACGCATCGGAGCCATAGGCTTCGGCGGTCCAGATAGAGTCAAATCCGAGCCGCTCGGCCGCGAGTACCAGGGGTGTCGCGTCCGAAGGTTGGCCGCCCCAATAGCCGAGATTCAAGCCTAGCCGCATGTTACCCACCTCCAGGTCTCTTGATCGTTGAGTAGCTACCGGACCTCAAAGAGCCAATCGCGCTCACCCTGTGTTTCGAACTGCTGGCCATTGCGGATGATCTCTACGATTTTGCGGCGACCTTTGGGACTGCCGATGAAGACCGCTCCCACCAACCGGTTCTCTTTGAAAAAGAACTTGCGGTAGTCCTGGTTTCCCTTGTCACCCGGAGTGGTACGAGAGATTGAGTGCAGTTCGGGATTATTGGATTCGGCGATCCCCATCACCGCGATATTGGTATCGAAGAGCGGGCTGGTGTACGTAGGCACGTCGAAATAGGGATCGTGCCCGCCAGCCATGTTCACCGCGGCGACCCGTCCGTGGGCCAGCGCGTTATCCCAGGTACCCATGGTGTGATGGTGCTCAATCATCGAATCATAGAACTCAGCCACATCTCCGGCGGCGTAGATGTCGGGTAGATTCGTCTCCAAATATTCATTGGTCACGATGCCGGTCCTGCGCTCGATGCCGGTATCGGCAACGAAGCCATGGTTCAGGGTTAGGCCAAGACCAACTCCAATCATCTGGGCAGAATACTCCTTGCCGCTCTTGGCCACTACGCGCCGGGGCAGACCGCTATCCGCTAATACTTCGCTGATTTCTTCGCCATGCACGACCTGGACGCCATGCTGTGTGGCGATCTCATCCACCAACCGGCCGCCGTCTTCGTCAAGTATAGACCGTAGCCAGAAGGGGCCGCGCATAAGCCAGGTGACGTGCACACCGCGCACATTGAGACCTTCCGTTAACTCATAGGCAATGAAGCTGCCGCCGCAGGTTACGGCATGCTTGCTCTCTAGCGCGGAGGCGATCAACTCTTTGGTGTCGTCAAGCGTTACAAAGTTGTAGATACGCTGGGTGCCGGCGGCTCCGGGTACACTGAGCGGATTGGCCCAGCCACCGGTAGCGATCAGCAGAGCATCGTAGGCGAGTGGGCCGCCATGATCGAGATATACCACCCGCTCTTCGGCATCCACCCGCGTGGCCACGGTTTCAGTGAGCAGGTGGATGCGCTGCTCTTCGTGCCACTCTCGAGTTCGAATCATTACTTTCTGTTCTGGAAGCACGCCTTGCAAGAAGCGAGGCAATGACACGCGGTTGTAGAGCGGATATGGCTCATTGCTGAGCAGCCAGATCTCACAGGAGAGGTCATTCTTGCGAAGCGTCTGCGCGCAGGTTGTCCCGGCGATACCGTTGCCGATGATGACGTATTTCTTGCCGACTTCAGCAGCCAACTGTCACTCCTCTTCGCCCTGATAGGTCTACGCTTCACCCGGTATCGTAGACCACTAGTGGAACAAAGAGTATATTAGCACGGATTGGCACCTGGCGCCTCGAAATGCCCAAGTTACGCGCAAGCGAGCTATGACCCTGCACCCCGCAGGGCAATCCAGCTCTGGGCAGAGAATGGTTCTTTTCGCTGTTCGAGGCGAAACTGTCATAGAATAAAGTTCACCTCGTACACATTGTGAAGGGATAGTTGCATGGAACATGGTCAACTGGTCGGCCTGGACGAGATCATGGCCGCACAGCAGGTCATCGCCGGCCATCTGCACCATACGCCCCTGGTCAGCGCGCACGCGCTCGGCGAGCGCATCGGCGGCGTAGAGCTCAGGTTCAAAGCGGAGCTACTGCAGAAGACGGGCTCATTCAAGCCGCGTGGCGCGCTCAACAAGCTGAGTGGGCTTACCGATGAGGAAAAGGCGGCTGGCGTGATTACCATATCTGCCGGCAACCATGCTCAGGGTGTAGCATTTGCTGCCTTGCTACTTGGAATACCAGCTACCGTGGTGATGCCTGAGGCTGCTGTCCAGAGCAAGGTCGACGCGACGCGCGGGTATGGAGCGACGGTTGTGCTTCATGGGACGGTCCAAGATCTTCTGCCCAAGTGTCGGCAGTTGCAGCAGGAGCGGAATCTGACCTTCGTGCACCCGTTTGACGACCCGTTGGTCATTGCTGGCCAGGGCACCCTGGGACTGGAGATACTGCAAGATGGCGGCAGCCCAGATGTAGTGGTGGTGCCAGTCGGCGGCGGCGGCCTGATCTCGGGAGTGGCGGCGGCGCTCAAGTCCAGTGACCCCAAGATCCAGGTGATTGGGGTCGAGCCGGTGGGAGCGTCGGTGATGATTCCTAGCCTTCGCCAGAACGTGGCAATGCATCTTGAGAAGTCCGAGACAATCGCTGACGGGCTGGCAGCGCCGTTCGTCGGCGAGCTCAATCTGGCACACGTGCAGCACTATGTGGACGGTATGGTGCTGGTGACGGATGAGGAAATCATAGCGGCCATGCGCCTGATCATGGAACGCTGCAAGTTCATGGTTGAGCCCTCAGGCGCCGCCAGTTTCGCCGCTCTTCTTGCCGGCAAGATCAATCTGGCACCCAACGCCAAGGTAGTAAGCATTCTCTCGGGTGGCAATATCGACCGCGGTCGCCTCAAGGAAATCCTCTGAATACCAAATGAATGTCATACCGCGGTCCTGTCCGATTGACAGGGCCGCTCTGTGGTCGGTAGACTACCGCGGAGTGATACCCCCGCGGCTGGCAAAAGAGCGGAGTACCTAGAGTCGCGTAGGAGGCTGGAAGCATGGCGGCCCCAAAAACCGAGCGAGAACGGAGTTATGTCCGGGCCGCTATGCGCCTGGCGCTGCTCTCGCTCGCCTTGCTGTTTCTGTCGCTCATCCTGCTCCAGATTACCGCCGGAAGCGTTTCGGCTTCACACCACACCGCAACCGCGAGTCAGCGGCAAGCGGTTCCGATGCAAACTGACATACCAACGCCGACCGACACGCCGGCCGATACTCCGACTGACACGCCGACCGCGACTCCAACCGAGATCGCGCCAACCGCGACTTCCACATCCGTCATAGAGGCGACCAGCACAGCTATCCCAGCTAACACGCCGGCCGATAACGGAGGCGGATCAGCCAGTCCTGGTACGACCGGCCCACAGCCAACTAAAGTCGTACTGACACAGCCCACGGTGGGTAATGGCTCCGGCAGTTCTCTACAGGGATTGTCGCCATCGAATTTTGGAACCAATGGGCTGCTGGTCGCGACGACACTTGGATGTGTGGTCGGACTGCTTGGAGTCGTCATCGGGGCGTTTGCGCTTCGCGCATTGGTACGTAGCGGTTATGGTCCGTTCTTGCGCGCACTGCTCCGCGGCGACCGCAAGAAAGACCAAAAAGACCAGAGCGGTAGATCGCATGGCTCGTCCAGAACAACGCGTTCCGGCTACAATAACTCTAGTGACTACGCCGGTGGATCGCCGCCATCCAGGCAGTCCAGGCCGGGCAGATCGGGTGAGTATAGCGGCGACCGTTACCGGCGGTGACCGGACCCGGCCCATGGAGCGGAGGCGCCTATGGCGCGTAAGATAGAATTCGGCGCAGGCATTGCGGCGGCGGCTCTGGCTGCTCTCGGGCTGGTGGCACTGCTCCTGGCGCCGTTGCCGTTCTGTACCGTTCCGACGTCGGTAAGTCGCTGTCCACCAGGACACATTCGCAGCTTGCGACTGATCGAAGCCAGGCTGGATAGCAGTGTCTGGGTCTATGTCATTGGCATGGTTGTGTTCCTCCTCGCCGGAGCCGCCGGTGCAATTGCCGAAGCTCGCTATACCTGGCGAGCAGGTGCGCTACTGCTGTGGGCCGCGGCAATACTGGCTTTTATGGGCTGTTCAATTGGCGCGGCTGGAGTACTGGGCCTGATGTATCTTCCCGGAGTCCTAGCGCTGTTGCTGGCGGGATATGCCTCCGTGCTTCAGCGGTTTCGCCGGACTCCCGGCAGCCGAATGACACCCTAGCCTTGGCCGCCGTCTCGGCGTTTTCTGATATTTTTTCCGAGGGTGAGTGAAGGATAATCGCCGACTCTCTTGACTTAATGGGCCCCTGGGTGGTATGCTCCCTGTAACGAAAGGAGGTGGTGTGCAGTGAGTGAACCTTGTAGCCGCGCAGGCGGCCTGAGTGCTCTCCACACCGATTCCATGGGAGAGTTCCACTGCTAATGTTGCAGTGTCATTGTTTTGCTGCGAGCGTTTGACACTTTAGTAAGCTTTCGTGGTCAAGGCAATGTCAATACGCCAACAGACAGGTAAACGGCCTGCCTGCGCGGTTTCAATCGGGGAAAAGCTTGATCGGCTTTTCCCCGATTTCTTTTGGCTGTAGGGCGGCGAGCCGAGGCAGCGGCGCAAGATGGAGGAACCGAGCATGGCGGGACCAGATATAGGCGATAAGCAGGAGGATCCTGATCCTGGTGTACCGCTCGATGTGGCGGTCATAGAGGCGGCGACGCCAGAACTACAGCTGGGGAAACCTCTGCTCTATTTCCCAGCTCTCGGCTCGACCAGCGCCCAGGTGATGTCGCTGGCACGCGAGGGAGCGCTTCCTGGCTTGCTGGTGATGACCGACGAGCAGACTGCCGGCCGTGGACGTATAGGACGCTCCTGGAAGTCGTTTCCGGGTAAGCAGTTGGAGTTCTCTCTATTATTGAAGCCCATATCCTCTCCTCAGTTTCTGGTGATGGCCGGCGCGGTGGCGGTCGCAGAGACCATTGAAGCGGTGGCCGGTGTGCCCACCGGTATCAAATGGCCCAACGATGTACTCGTCCGCGGTCGTAAGGTCTGCGGCATCCTTATCGAGACTACGAGCGACTTTGTGGTGCTGGGCATTGGACTGAACGTCAATGGCTCGCTGGCCGCCGATCCGAGCCTGGCGCAGCGAGCCATCACCCTAGCCGATGCCGCGGGGCACCCGATCTCGCGCGAGGCGCTGGCTATCGACCTGCTGCGGCGATTGGATCTGTACTACGCTGCTCTCTCCACCGGCGGCGACCAGAATGACCAGGACGAAAGCGCAATTTGGGATAGTTGGCGCCAGCGGCTGGTAACTCTGGGACACCGGGTAAGTGTGACTCAGGGCAGCGTAAGCCTGAGCGGCGTTGCCGAAGAAGTGGACGCCGGCGGTTCGCTGCTACTACGTCTTGACGACGGGAGACTAGAGACCGTGAGCTGGGGCGACGTCTCATAGTTGCGGAAAATGTCCGCGAGAGAACCGAGGTAATTGGGAGGTTCCGGGAGACATCCACCAATAGCCGGGCGCTTGACGCCATCCTGTACACTACAGGTGAGTACTAGCTTTCCTGATAGGGTATTGAGTTGACATACTGGCATGCGACCAGTATGGAGTAAGTAGCTAGGTTGGTTGGTTGGTTTGCTGCGAGCTCCAGGGTAACGGAGCCGGCTATGACGAGCAGTGGAGCTGAGAGAGATATTATGAGCGAAGATACCCACGCTGCTGAACACCACCCGCGTCTTGGCATACCTGCCGGCGTGATTGATCCCCGCAACTACGATCCGCGCAAGATTGTGGACGCGACGGCTCTGGACCACATAATGAAGGCGCAGGCCGCCGCGCGCGCTGAAGCCGCTGCCTCGACCACCGTCTTTATCGGAACCGTCGTGACCCTGATCACATCGGCATTTGGTTTGGTGGCGGCGCTGGCCTGGAATACCGCGATCACTGATTGGATAAGCGATTTAGCCAAAGGACCTCTGGCGTCGCTACATCTGTCCAGTACAGGCAAGGCGATGGTTCAAGCAGTTATCATTACCGTCATCGCCGTGGTGGCAGTGGTAATCATCAACCGCGTCGCCGGGCGATTCGCCAAGCAAAATGCGTTCAAATCCGCCAGCGACTCATAGTTATCGTTGAATGGAACACAACTTGCCGCATACCGGCGCGTATTCTAATTGGGTACGCGCCTATTAGTTTTTCTACAGCCTGGTAGAAGGAGTGCCCGGTTCCCGGGAGGCCTTTGCCGATGTCTTCTTCCAACGCCTATCACCCAAGAGGTGGGACGGACCCGAATCAGTCGAACGAGCCGGATTATTACGCGGTGCTGGGGGTCAAGTCCAGTGCTAGCCAACGTGAGATCAAGCAAGAATTTCGCCGGCTGGCCAAGCTCTGGCACCCGGATCATTTCACTATGGCGGCTCCCGATCTGTGTGCTCGCGCCGAGCGGCGCATGCAGTCGCTTAACCGTGCCTACCAGGTTCTTAGCGATCCCGTCAGAAAAGTGGCCTATGACCAGAGTCGCCTCTATCCCGATGACGTGCTCTATGAAACCTTCGCGACCGAACCTCCGGACGGCTGGTCCGGGGCCATGTACGGACAGCCGGCGAGCGGCTTTCCCTGGGGTTTTCCCTACCGGAATAGTGGCTATTCGTGGACTCAGGTCGCGTATGATCCGGCCAATAAACCTCGTCAAAATAATCCCAATGGCGCCGGTATGCTGGGCGGCACCCTCTGCTTAATTCTCGCTCTAGGCACCCTCTGGCGCATATCAACTGATGGGTTGGTGGACGGACTGTTGCCGATTCTCGGGCTGTTGGCATTTGTGGGATTGCTGATTCTGGCAGGTTATCTCTTCGACCCCAAATCGCCGGTCGCGCGTGCGGTACGCCGGTTCCTGGAGTACGACCCGCGTCTGGGCTGGCGTGAATACGCTCTGCGTCAACATCAGAGGGGAGAGAACTATGGGCAGAGCGGCGAGCATGCTGGCCCCGCCGGACCCGAGCCGACCGCTTTCGAGCAGCTGGTGGATGAGGCTCTCTCCAGCATTCCCACCCAGTTTCATAGCTACCTGGAGAATCTGGTAGTGCGAGTAAAGTCCGACCCATCGCCTGATGAGATCGCGCGAATGAAGGTACGGCCCTGCAATCTCCTGCTAGGCCTCTACGAAGGTATTCCGCTGACCTACCAGGGTGCGAGTGGACATCCACCAGAGGTCATTACCATTTTCCAGCACTCGATAGAGAGCTACTGTCACGGCGATCCCGACCGCATTCGCCACCAGGTACGGGCAACGGTATTTCACGAGCTTGCCCATCACTTCGGCATGAGCCATGAAGAGATGCCTGCCTGGGTGAAGTAAACTCGGCTGGACACCTCTAGGCTGGATGTGCGAGAGTGCTGAATGACGGAGAGTATCAAGAAGCAAAGGAGCTTTTTTATGGCTGATCATGATCCGGTCCTTGTCAGTGCGGTTCGAACCCCGGTCGGGCGCTTTCTGGGTGCACTTTCCCCTTTGACCGCACCCCAGCTTGGAGCCGTCGCTATTCGTGAGGCGGTCCGGCGCGCGGGTATTCCCGTGGACCAGATCGACGAAGTCATCATGGGGAATGTGGTCTCGGCAGGTGTAGGACAGGCTCCAGTAAGGCAAGCAGCGCTGCGAGGCGGCATTCCCGACGATGTGCCGGGAGTCACCATAAATAAAGTCTGCGGTTCGGGTCTCAAAGCGGTGATGCTGGCGGCGCAGGCGATCAAAGCCGGCGACGGCCACCTCTTTGTCGCCGGCGGCATGGAGAGTATGAGCAACGCGCCCTATCTGTTGGATCGAGCGCGCACCGGCTATCGAATGGGTGATGCCACTCTGGTTGACGCTGTTGTACATGACGGGCTCTGGTGCGCCTTTGAGAATGTACACATGGGCGAAGAGGCCGAGGTGGTCGCCGAGATGTACCACGTCACACGCGAGGAGCAGGATCAGTTTAGCTACCAGAGCCATATGAAGGCACAGGCGGCGACCGAGGCCGGGCGTTTCCGTGATGAGATGGTGCCGGTGGAGGTGCCTGAGAAGAAGGGCACTCTGGTGGTGGATCGCGACGAACCCATCCGGCCCGATACCACCATCCAGGCGCTTAGCAAGTTGCCAACTGCGTTTCGTAAAGAGGACGGCACGGTGACCGCCGGTAATGCGCCTGGCCTAAGTGATGGCGCGGCGGCAACAGTGGTTGCAAGTAGGTCCAAAGCCGACGAACTTGGCGCTACCGTGCTGGCGCACATCATTGGCTACGCGGCTGCCGCCATTACCCCCCGGCAGATTTTTGCCTGCCCGCCACGAGCGGTACGCAAGCTGCTTGAGAAGACCGGCATGAAGCTGGGCGATTTTGACGTCATCGAGGTCAACGAGGCATTCGCGGCACAGGTGCTGGCGAACGGTAAGGAACTGGACTGGGATTGGGGACGCGTCAATCCGAACGGCGGCGCGGTGGCTCTCGGCCACCCGATTGGCGCGAGCGGGGCCCGAGTCTTGACGACGCTAGTCTATGAGCTGCGACGGCGCGGCGGTGGCCGGGGACTGGCGACGCTGTGCCTCGGCGGTGGCGGCGCGGTGGCTCTTGCCGTCGAAGTCTAGCTTGCGTCATCGGTCTAAGCCACCAGGCAGAGGAGGAAGTCTCACGATGCTCGAACAAGAATCACGTGCAGTCTCGAATGCGACCACCGGCCAGGCAGATCAGACAGTCGCCGGTAGCGACCAGCACGATCTGGACTCCCTACCGGCGACTCTATATACTCCAGAAGTGGTTACCCAGGCCAGAGAAGCTCGGCTCGAATGGGAGGCGACGGCTGTAGCCGAAGCGACCGAGCGGATTCCTGAGCGGGAAGACGTAACTACTCAATCCGGAATGCCCATCAAGCGGCTCTATACACCGGAAGATGGTGCGCGGCTTGACTATCAGCGTGACCTTGGTCTACCCGGCGAGTACCCTTATACCCGTGGGGTGCAGCCGACGATGTATCGCGGCAAGCCGTGGACCATGCGTATGTTCGCTGGTTTCGGCACCGCCGAGGAGACCAACGAGCGCTTTAAATATCTGCTCCAGCAAGGACAGATGGGGCTTTCGGTAGCCTTCGACATGGCGACGCTCTACGGTTACGACCACGACAATGAGATGGCTCTGGGCGAGTTTGGCAAGTGCGGCGTCGCGGTATCTTCTCTGGCCGACATGGAAATCCTGTTTGGGGGTATTCCGCTGGAGCAGGTCACGACTTCGATGACCATTAACAGCCCGGCGCCGGCTATCTGGGCTATGTACATCGCCGCCGCTGAGAAACAGGGTGTAGCGATGGAGAAGCTTGGGGGCACGCTGCAGAACGACATCCTGAAAGAGTATATAGCCCAGAAGGAATTCCTCTTTCCGCCCGAGCCTTCCGTGCGTCTGGTCATCGATACCATCGAGTTCGGCACCAGGTACATGCCTCGCTGGAATACTGTCAGCATTAGCGGCTATCATATTCGCGAGGCTGGTGCGACGGCCGTCCAGGAACTGGCGTTTACTCTCGCCGACGGATTGGCCTATGTGGATGGCACGCTGGCCCGTGGCCTCCCTGTCGACGACTTCGCGCCTCGCCTCTCGTTCTTCTTCGATGTACACAACGACTTCTTCGAGGAGATTGCCAAGTTCCGCGCCGCTCGGCGAATCTGGGCCCGCGAGATGCGCGAACGCTATAGCGCGCAGGATCCGCGCTCGTGGATGCTCCGCACGCACGCGCAGACAGCAGGCGTCTCGCTTACCGCGCAGCAAGCTGAGGTCAATGTGGCGCGAGTCGCCATTCAGGCGCTGGCGGCTGTGCTTGGCGGTACCAACTCGCTACATACCAATTCGCTGGACGAGGCGCTGGCCTTGCCGACCGAGAAGGCGGCATTGATCGCGCTACGGACCCAGCAGATATTGGCCCACGAGAGTGGTGTTGGCAATACTGTCGATCCTTTGGCCGGCTCCTTTTTTGTGGAGGCTCTTACCGACGAGACCGAACGGCAAGCCCAGGCGTATATTGACCAGATACGTGAGCTGGGGGGCGTGTTGGAGTGTATTCGTAAAGGCTTCTTCCAGAAGGAGATTGCGGAAGCGTCGTATCGCTTCCAGCGAGAGGTGGAGGCGAAGCAGCGCATCATCGTTGGCGTCAACGATTATGTGATGGACGAGCCAATGGCGGTACCGACGCTCTACGTTGACCCGGCCAAAGAGCGTGTTCACCTGGAACGGCTGGAACGGGTGCGACGTGAGCGCGACAATGAGCGGGTTGGCGTAACCTTGCAGGCATTGGAACAGGCAACCCGCTCCACCGAGAATACCATGCCCTACATTCTCGACTGCGCAAGAGCCTACTGTACTCTGGGTGAAATCATGGGAATTTTCCGCCGGGTATTTGGCGACTACCGCGAAACTATCGTCTACTAGCGCTATGCGAGCTACGACGCCCGATCCGATTTGATGCCTCACTAAGAGACAGCATCGCTGGAAGTCTCCGGCAGCAGGGGGAGCTCGCCAGGTGACGGGCTTTCCGGAATCGGCAGAGTAAAGATAAAGGTAGAACCCTTTCCCGGCTGGCTCTCCGCCCAGATCCGGCCTCCGTGCGCCGCGACGATGCCCGCGCAGATAGCCAGGCCTAGTCCGGTTCCACTGGGTGGACGATTGCTGGCCCAGGGCAAGCGCACCTGCTGTACTCGGTAGAACTTATCAAAGATTGCTTTCAGTTCGCTTGCGGCAATCCCAATCCCCTCATCCGCCACGCGGACTTCCAGCTCGCTAGGTGGGGTGCCGAGAGCCTCCGCCTGTATGTGGATGGTGCTGCCGCCGGGAGAGTATTTGAGCGCATTCTCGATGAGATTGGTCAGGACCTGCTCGATTTGCGCATGGTCCAGTGGAGCCAAAGGCAGGTCGTCGGGCACCTGTACCTCGATCCGGTACTTATGCGTTCGCCCGGTTAGATCAAGGCGATCCAGGACGGTGGCAATTACGTCCTCGATGGGATACCACTGTTTCTCAGGTTCGGCTACTCCCGCCTCGAGGCGTGAGAGGTCGAGCAGGTTGTTGACCAGGCGGCTGAGCCGATAGGCGCTGCTCTCGATAGTTTCCAGGAACTCGCGGCGTTCGGCCTCGCTCCAGCTGACATCAGACTCCAGCATACTCCCCACCGAAGCCTGGATAGCGGCCAGGGGAGTTCGCAAGTCATGGGTGACCGATCCCAGCAGGGCATTTTTGAGCTGGTCACTTTCACGTAAGGCCTCGGCATGTATCGCCTGCTCCTGAAGAGTAAATCGATCGATAGCCAGAGCAATCTGGTCGCAGAAGGCGGTGAACAACGCGATCTGTTGGGGTGACTGGACAGGTGGTACGGCGGAAGAGGAGGCGGAATTGGAAGAGGAAGAGGATAGATGCGGGTTGCGTAGCTGGCGTATGGCGGCCGTTCCGGCGACTCCTACCTCGCCTACGATCCGCTGGCTGCTGCTCAAGGGAAGGTAGTAGACCAGCGAAGGGTGCGCACCGCCGGCGCCTTCCGGCATCTGATGCCGGTCGAGCCCCCCAACCGGTGAGCCATGCTCGAGAACATATACCGCCTGGGCGGCGCGTTCGGGTATGGCGAGACTCAGTGCCTCCGAGGCGGGTCCAGCGGGAGGGAAGACTGCCCGTGTTACCGGCCAGCCATGGGAATCAGGCACAATTAGCGAGCATGCCGTAATACCGCTCTCGCCAAACACTCCCACTATTCGATCAACGCAGACCTGTAAGAGGGTCTCGAGATCGGTGGTAGAGGCAATAGTCTGCGCAAGCGCATAGAGAATGGAGGTACGCCGCTCGCTTTCTACGGCCTCCATGCGACTTTGCATTGCGTCACGAGCGCGATCCTGTACCGTCGCCGTCAGCTGCCCAATCACCAGAGAGGTAGCCAGCAGCGCCAGCAGGGAGAACCACTCCGAAGGTTCACTGACCGTAAGGACATGAATAGGGGGGATGAAGAAGAAATCATAGGCCAGGAATGCCAGGACCGAGGCGGCAATTGCCGGGCCGCGGCCATAGAAAGCTGCCAGCCACAGAACCACCAGCAGATAGATCAGCGAGATATTTTCGACATGTACCCAGCTGATGACCAGGCCGATCAGAATCGAGGCCAGGAGGTCTCCCAGCACGGCGGCTACGTAGCCTTGGTAGTTGTGCCTGATCCAGCGGATAGCATTGACGGGATAGATCAATTGGGATGAAAACGTATCGCACCCTCGCAACATGGGTTAGTTGAGACTTGCCGGATGGTATCCGTTCTGCTTTTCACAGATATGAGGCGATTCCATGGGCCGGTTGCAGAATGGGCAGCGTGGGCGCCCACTCGCTAGAATGCTGAGGAGATGCGCACTCAGTCTGGTGGCATGCGCCCGAGTGATTAGTACCGAGAAGAGCGGCTCGGATTCTTCGTTCACCAATAGTTCACCCTCTCGCTCGATGAGTTCCAGTGGCGCGGCTCGTACCAGAATCAGATCATGGTCCAGGTCATAACCAAGCTGCATGGAAGCAACCTGAAACTCCAGGCCGGGATGTTCCGGAAAGTCGTCGGGCGCTTTGGGCGGCACGGCGACATGCGCCATCGCCTCAGGTCGCAATATCTCGCCTCCCGAGAGTCTCGCCAGCAGGCGATCTATCGCGAGGGAAAGCTGCTCCAACTGTTCGCGCTCCAACCAGAGTCCCGCGCTACGGTTGCGGTTGCGAGCGAAGAGGCGGAATCGCCGGTTACCTGGTTCGCCCACGGCTTCGGCATCGAATAGTTCCGCGCGTCCAAAATCTTGAAGTTCGTCATCGTCACTCATCAATTCTGCAGCGCGGAAGCCCGGGGCCGCCAGGCCGGGGGTAGGCAGCGCTGACACTCCTTTCGTATGTCCTAGTCATGTATGAAATGAGTTTAGCACCGAGTCTCCAGCAGGCGCAAACACGAGAAAAAGCCTGCGACCACTGCTACATGATCTGGATCACTACGTAGCGATCCCAACCGGCCAGGTCTCGGCCCGACTGTAGCCTGCAACCGGGAAACGTCTCTCTGGCCAGGGCTTCGACGGCTTCCCGCTGGTCGTAACCATATTCCAGTATAAGCGTGGCTCCGGGCGGTAGATGGGCGGGTGCCTGTTGAAAGAGCCGGCGCAGATGGCCTAGACCGTCGTCTTCGCCATACAGAGCCAGTTCCGGCTCGTATTGGCGCACGTCATTGGGAAGTGACCAGTTGTCCCGAGAAGCTACATAGGGAAGATTGGCCAGCAGAACGTCGAGTGGCTCTGGTAGAGTAGCCAGCAGATCGCTCTCAAGGAAGATCACCCGGCCGGATACCCCCAATCGCTGGGCATTTTCCCGGGCCAGAGCCAGCGCGTCGGCGGAGACGTCAGTTGCGTAGATATAAGGCAAGCGTGGCTCGTAGGTAAGTACTGAGAGCGCAATCGCGCCGCTGCCGGTCCCAATATCAGCCACAATAGGCATAGCGCCCTTCGCCAGACGAACGCCTATCTGGGAGAGCGCCGCCTCCACCAGCAGCTCGGTTTCTGGGCGTGGAATCAAGACCCGCGGGTCCACCAGCAGATCGAGCCCCATGAATTCGCGGTGACCGGTGAGATAGGCCACCGGCGTGTGGGCGGCTCGTAGCGCCACTAGCTCGGCATACGATTCCGCCTGTTGCGGCGTCAGCGGCCGCTCGGGGAAAGCCAGCAGAGTCGCGCGCGGCGCGCCGGTCACGTGCGAGAGCAAGACTTGAGCGTCGAGCTCGGGGGTGTCAAGAACACCGGCCTGGCGGAGCCATTTCACCGCTGGTCGCAGGGCTTCGCCATAGCTACGCGCGCTGGCGAGAGCCTCCCTCTCTGCTAGGTTATCGCCGCTCATATCCTGCCTGCCCAGGCTCCCTGTCCTAAGAGGGATTTGCCGGCTCTAGAAGGCTTAGAAGTTGACCGAGACGGTCATATCGCTGTCGAGCCGCACCCCGTTGAAACCGCTGACCGGCTTGAGATTGGCGTACAGCTGCTGGAAGGTAGTGCTATCGGAGACTGGCGTG